>CALHKJ010000500.1 GCA_938033975.1 uncultured Saprospiraceae bacterium
TAGATATATCACTGCCATTCTTAAATCTAAATAAACTTAAGATTTAAGTACTCCCAAATATTGGATCCATGGACCCACCTCGGTTTGGTATTGCTTGGCCATCACTCTACTTATTTGTGCTATATGTCCAAGATCATGGACAACCCAGGTAGCAAGCAGTTCTTTTAGTTTGGAGCTTCCGAGTTCGGGATGAATTCCTTCTTTAGAAAGTTTTGATTCATCGATTTGCATCAAATGTAATTTCTGCAAGTTATTACTTCTTTTTCTTCTGAATTCCGCAAGTAATTCCTCGATGGATCTATCTTGACTGACATTCAATTGAGCAAATCTATCAAATGGTTCAAATGTTTTGTTTTCTTTATCGGATAAGATAATTTCTGCTCTAACAATCCAATCAGTATCTTCTCCGTGTATCAAATGGCCGATGACATCATATGGACTCCAAGTATCTTCTCCTTCATTTGATCTTATCCATTCTTCAGATAATCCACTTAAAAGATTTTCCAATACGGTAGGAGTGTTTTCCAGTATTTCAACTGATTTTGTTATGCTAAATTTCATGTTGTAAAGATACAAAGGTAGATTTATTAAGTACTTTTATTATCCTTTTTTAGTATTTAGAATTCCTCATTCACGAAAGTAGAAAGGATAAATATTCTCAATTACAGATCGATTTATTTTCAGAATCATAGTAGGAGAAATCAAACCATTCGTCGATAAAAAATCCCTTCCATTGCTTTACTACGATTTTTATCGTATGTTTGTACGAGAGAAATCGTAGTAACATGAAAAAGAATGAAAATCTCATCGAACCAACTGCCTCGGAACTGGCTATTTTACAACTACTATGGGCCAAAGGACCCTTGTCTGTTAAGGAGGTCCATATGGCATTGGCGAATGATAAGCCAGTAGTCTACACTACCGTGTTGAAAACCATGCAGGTGATGATGGGGCGCGGAATGTTGGATAGAAAAGAGGAGGGGCGCAAGCATATTTACCATGCCATCATTGCACAGACGAAAACTCAAGACAAACTCTTAGGTAATTTTCTAGATAAGACATTTGGAGGCTCTGCCAAAAAATTGGTTATGAGAGCACTGGGACAGCACACGCCGGATATGGAAGAATTGGAAGAGTTGAAAGCTTACATTGAATCATTAGAAAACAAGAAAAATTCCAAAAAATGATTGACTATATTTTAAATCCTCAATCGGTAGAGGCCTTAGGATGGACACTTCTACATAGTCTTTGGCAAGGAGCAGCATTTGCCATACTGTTGGTTTTGATTATGATTGCTCTGAAAAGATATTCTGCACAGTCAAGATATCTTGTTTCTGTTGGATTGCTTTTCGCTTTTTTCATGACAGTTACCGGTACTTTTTGGCAGCAATATAATGAGGCAAGTAATCGAATGGAATTATCCGCATTGATGCAATCTACAGACAATGATGAGGCCATATTATCTAATGAAAATTCAAGTCAAGTTGCACCCATTCTCTACGACAAAGGAATAACGGATACATCAATTAATGAGAATATAGCAGCCAATCAACCTGTCTGGTTAGATTCATTTAAAGAATATTACCAGACACACCTTCCACTTTTGGTTACCCTTTGGTTCCTTGGAATCTTGTTTTTGCAATTGCGATTCTTGGGCCAACTCGCATATGTCCAAAGATTAAAACATTATGGTACAGAGTTGATTCCATCGGAATGGAAGGAAAGAATTGAGGTACTGGAAGAGAAACTTCGCATTCAAAAAAAGGTTTCATATTTAACTAGCCTTCGAGCAGAAACACCAATGGTGATTGGCTGGCTAAAACCTGTTGTTTTATTACCGAGACAACTATTGGAAAGTTTGTCAGAAACAGAAATCTATGCTGTGTTAGCGCACGAATTGGCTCATATAAGGAGAGAGGATTTTATTGTAAATATTATTCAGACCTTTTTGTGCAATGTTTTCTTTTTCCATCCAGGCGTATGGTGGATGAGTGGTCGAATTGATGAGGAAAGAGAACATTGTTGTGATGACCTTGCGATTGCAGCAACAGGTCAAGCTAGTTCTTATGCAAAGACCTTGATTAATGTTTCTGCATTGCAGATCCAAATTCAAAAGAATCCTCAATTGGCGATGGCCTTTTCTGGTAAAAACAAAAAAAGAGAAAGAGGCGGTTTTTCATTCAGGATTAAAAGATTGTTCCAAGGTGGGAAAGCTGCAGGAAGTTTCAGAGAAGGATTTGCAACTGCTTGCATTTTGGTTTCTGCCTTGTGTCTTGGGATTTCTGCAACAGAGCAAACTACCCAAACAAAACAATTTTCAGAAACCTCAGAAACAATAGAAGCATCAGAAATTTCCGAAGCTCCTAAGTCTAAAGAAAAATTATCAAAATCAGAATTCAAGGAAACTTCAGAAATTCAATCAGAACAAACTGTCACTGATTCTCAGCAGAAGGAAATCATTGGCGGAAGCCAAAACAATGAAAATACTCCTGAAAAATCGCCAAGTACAATTACTGTTGAAGTTAAAAGCTATTATGATAACGAGCAAGAAAATTTTCAAAGTAATTTTCCTATTGCTGAGCCTGCTACTCCAGAGCCACCAGTTGATATCACTTCCGTAAATGTGTCCTCATTACCAACAAATAAGCTAACAAATCAAAATACAATTGATACAAGAATAGATGCTTTGGTAATGGCTTGCGCAGAAGGCGATCTGGAATTTGTAAAAACATTAGTTGCTGCAGGAATCGATGTGAATGGCATAGGCTCTGAAGGATTCTCTCCTTTGATGATGGCAACAGGTGAGGATGATTACAAAATTGTAGATTACTTGATACAAAGCGGGGCAGAGGTCAACCAATCAATCAATGGATGGACAGCCTTGATGGTAGCAGCTGATGAAGGTTCGATAAACTCGATGAAGTATTTATTGAAAGCTGGTGCTGATGTAAATTATTACTGGCAAGAAGGAGGACCCACAGCAATTACCATGGCTGCCTCTGAAGATAATTTGGACTGCTTAAAATTGCTCTTAGAAAATGGTGCAGATATAAATGGTATTGGTAAAAGTTTACCGCCATTGTGTATTGCTTCTGAAGAAGGCAATGCGCAGATAGTTGATTACCTGATTTCACAAAATGTGGAACTAGACAAAAAAGATTCTTTTGGCAGTACGGCTTTAATGCATGCAGCTTCTGAAGGACAGAAAAAAATAGTAGAAAAACTTTTGAAAGCCGGAGCAGATAAGTCTATTGTTGATGCAAATGGATATTCTGCAAGCGATTATGCCGAGGATGAAAATCAATACCAGCTGCAAAAATATTTGAATACAGAAGAAAGACCAGCAATCCATCAAGCAACTATTGATGGACTCATTGAGAATGTGGAGCGCATGGTGGCACAGGGAGTAGATATAAATACTAAGGATGATTATGGAAGAACTGTACTACATTTAGCGGCAGCGGTAAATCACACTATAGACATGAGAGTCTTGCTTAATTTAGGAGTGGATATTGATGCCAAGGATCAACAGTCGAGAACTGCATTGATGTATGCAGCCGCAGCAGGTCACAGAGATGCCGCAGTACTTTTGGTTTCAGAAAGAGCAAATGTCCAAATCGAAGATGCTGATGGGATGAGAGCCTATGAGTGGGCACAATCAGGAGGTAATTATAATCTTACAAATTTTCTTCGTTTGATCACAGATAAGAAAGAAAATAGCTGGAAAAGCAAAGAGAAGAAAAATTCGTTCAAGGACGATTACAAAGAAGAATTTAAGCAATTGGAAAAGGATTTGCAAAAAGATAATGAGGCTAGAGAGCTATTACATATTTCTGGAAATTCAAGACACTTGACTCAATACGATATGGGTGAGGAACCTGCTTTATTAACAGCCGTAAAAAATCGTTCGAAAAAAGATTGTATCCGTTTATTGGATAGTGGTGCGAATGTAAATGCATCGGACAATACGGGACAGACGGCTTTGATGATAGCAACATCTCAAGGCGACTTGGGTCTTTCCAAAATACTAATTGATTATGGTGCAAGTGTGAACATGAGTTCTATCTCTGGACTCACGGCTTTACATTATGCCGCTTTTGAAAATCAAACTGAATTATTGAAAATGCTTCTAGATAATGGTGCATACATAGATGCAACCATGCAATATTCAAGTACAGATGGAAATAATTCTGACAAACCAATTGTATGGGAATACAAAGGTGCGACACCATTGTTTGTTGCTGTCGAATCTGGAAACACAAATGTAATTTCAATTCTACTCCAGAGAGGAGCAAATCAAAATCATATTCTGACTAGGAATGAATATCTGTTGGACAAAGATCATTCAAGTTATTTGACAGGAGGAGAGGTGATGGGTCACAACATAGATTTTCTTAATAATGCAAAAGTTCAAGCTAGTGACAACAAATGGACACCGCAAAAACAAGCTGTGCAATCAGACAACCCAGCAATAATTTCCTTATTTAAAAAATAAAAACCTAAATCATTATGAGATTCTTTTTCACCTTTGTGGCATTGGCAATTGCCAGTACCATATCAGCCAATCCTTTGCCCATTAAATTTGATTTGTCAGGTCGAATTATGGATGCAGAATATGATATTCCGATGGAGTTTGCCACAGTAGCTGCATATGATAATTCTGAATCTTTGATAGGAGGAGCAAGCACAGATAGCACTGGAAATTTTTTACTACGCCTACCCAAAGGAGAATACAAAATCAAGTTTGAATTTATTGGTTATACAGCCAAGGATACTTCAATCTTACTCAACACAGATATTGATCTTGGAGATATTAGACTTTCGAGTTCTGCTGTAGATTTAAAAGAAGCGACTATTACCGCTGAGCGAAGCAGGATGACCTTAAGACTTGATAAAGAAATTTTTAATGTTGGTTCTGATATCCTTTCGCAAGGAGGATCTGCCAATGAGGTTCTTGAAAATGTACCAATGGTTGATGTGTCACCAGAGGGTGTGGTAAGTTTGAGGGGCGATGCATCTGTCAAAATTTTAATCAATGGAAAACCCTCTGTGCTGGCAGATAACAATGCCTTACAAGGAATTGCAGCTGCCAATGTTGAGAGAGTCGAAATTATGACCAATCCTTCTGCTAAGTATGAAGCATCTGGGACAGCTGGTATTATTAATATTATTCTCAAAGAAGAGATCTCAAAAGATTGGGGAGGACAGATTAGTGCTTCAGTAGGCACACCTAATGACTATCGACTCAATGGAAGTTTTTCCAAAACTGTTGATAAGCTTACCTTTTTTGGAAATGGAGGAATTAGGTATTCTGATTACTTCAGTACAGGTGAAGCTGAACGAATTAGCGAATTACCATCCGGTACTCAATTCTTAAGAGAGGATTTGGTACAAACCAGAAACGATAAAGCCGGCAATGCCTTTTTTGGTTTGGACTTTCGTCCAAAAGAGAAAACAACACTCACTGCATCTTATTCTTACTACCACCAAACAGATACTGATGAGTCTTTGGTAAATTATGTTTACAGTGGATCTGATGAATTGATACAACGCGATTGGGAACAAGCATACGATTATTTGGAGCCAGGAAATTACCATCAAATTGAAGCATCATGGGCACAAGATTTTAGTAAGGAGGGGAGTAAGTTATTTATTTTGTTTCAAAATGATTTTTGGAATAGCGATGAACAAGAGCTGACTGTAGTTAGTGAACAATTTCCTACCGTGTCGGAAGCTTTTCAATTAAGAACAAGAAGTTTGGAATCTAGTAATGATTATTTATTTCAAGGTGATTACGAACAGAAGCTTGGTGAACTTGGCAAACTTGAGTTTGGACTGAGAGGTGAAATGAGAATTATTTCGAGTGATTACCTTGCAGAAGAAAAAAGAGAAACAGACTTTCAAGTTTATCGTGGTCTAGAAAACTTATTAGATTACTATGAAAGAATTGCAGCAGCTTATGCACAATACTCAATCGAAAAAGACAAATGGGGAATACAGTTGGGATTGAGAAGTGAGTATACCAATATTAGAGTAGAAGACACAAAGTCCGAAACAAAAGATATCGTAAAATCCTTTAATTGGATATTTCCTTCGGCGACAGTGAGTTACAAATTTTCAGAAAAGTTCAATGGAAGTATAGGCTATAGTAAAAGAATCCAACGTCCCGGTTTTTGGCAATTAAATCCATTTGGTGGGATAGCCAATCCAAATGAGTTGCAATTTGGAAACCCTGATTTGAATCCGAGCTTTCGGGATCTCTATGAAGTAAAATTACTTTACAATGGTGATAAACTAAGCATCTCGCCATATTTTAGTGCTCATTATATTGATGGCTTTTATGATACTCAGGTTCTGCAAGATAGTACCGGATTGGTTACTTACTTTCCAATCAATTTGGAGCAAGAGCGCATCCTTGTAGCAGGAGTATCTATCTCTTACGAACCAATTAGTGGCTGGCAATTGACTGGACAAACTTCTGTTGCAGAATTTAGACAGACAGGTTTTTATGAAGGCGTTGACTATGGTAATTCATTCAATAATTTTAGAAGTGAGATAGGACTTAGAGGTAAACTACCTAAGGAGGTCCGCATGCAACTAAACTTTTCATACTATGGCTCACAGCGTTATTTGCAATCTTTCAGCGACCCAAATTATGGTATAAATGCAGGACTTAGTCGAAAGTTTTTAAACGATAGACTCCAATTATCTCTTAATGTGAATAATCTATTTGGATTGAGAGTATATCGTGGAGGTGCAACCTTGCCTAGCTTTACAAACTCATATGCCAGAAGATGGCAGGGTCAACGAATTAGTTTCACGGCTGCATGGGATATTGGGGCAGATGTCCGTATGCGAAGAGCACGAGGAAGTATAAGATAAAATTGGCGAGAAATTAAAGAAGGCTAAGCTATCTAGCTTAGCCTTCTTCAATTCAGGTAATTGGTTCTATTTTAAGCTTCAGCAAACAATTGTTCCTTTATAAGTGTCAAAGAATTTATCTCCTTGCTAATTTTTTCTTTCTGTGATTGTAATAACATTCTCAATTGATCAGTCATTTCTAGCTCCAAAACTTTATTATAGTCATTGATTAAAACATTAGATCCTCTTTCTATTTCAACAATTATAGCCTCTAAGGAGTTGTCTATATTATTGAGTTTAAACTCAATGAAAATTCTATGTAAGTCGCCTAAAAAACTTGTTTTTGTATCAGGATCACCATTCAACTTTTGGGATTCGAAATCTAATTGTTTCTGAAATTCTTGACGTTCGTCAGCATATTTTTTCATCCATCTTTTGATTAAAATATTGGAGGTTCCGTTGTAGATTTCTCTATAGCCTTGTTCTGCATCTTTCAATCTACTTATTAGTTCTTGTAATGCGATGTTCATTTGTGTGTAATTCATAAATGTTTTTTAATTAAGAAATATCGTGTGTCACTATTTCACAACAAGATTGCGTTTAATGACTCTCAGCCTTTAAACGACCAAGCTATTGGTTTGTTCGATTTTGTAAGATTTTATTATTAATTAGATGAATCAAGTCCACAGTGATACTAATAGCTTATAGTTATGTGATAATATAATATCAGTGATCCTGATGAAGTCAAAATATTTGTCTTTCGAACAAATTTGAAATTTTGAAGTATAGTATGTGAACCTAAATAAAAACAATGTATAAAGACTACCAGAGACAATTATCTAAACCAAATCTGCTCAACAAGAGTATTATAAAAAGATTGCCAATGAGGATAAGGTTGTCACTGATGAAAAAATTTCATACAGATGTAAGTACGAAAGTCAAAAAAAATAAGGTGCACGATATACATAGTAAAGTATAGCATTTATTTGGTGTATCAATCAAAGAAAGCGACAATGGTACAAATATTAGATAGTACCATCCGATAAATATCAATCATAACTTGATGGCAGCTTGACTGCAAATTATTAATCAAAAATTATAAAAATGAATTATATAGGTATCAGTAATGACAATCTAGAAAAAGTAGCTAAAAAATTAAATGAGCTTTTATCCTCATACAGTGTCTATTATCAGAACTTGAGAAGTTTTCACTGGCATGTAAAAGGAAGAGATTTTTTCGACATCCATGAGCTTTTTGAAAGTCTGTACAACGACGCAAAGTTGAAAATTGATGAAATCGCGGAGCGAATACTTACTATCAATCACAAACCACTTGGAAGCATGACAGATTATTTGGTTGACTCATCTATTAAAGAGGCAAAGGATGTACTGCCAGCCGAGGAGATGGCAAAAGTGATCTTAACCAACCATAAGATTTTAATTTCTCAAATGAGAGAGGTTTTAGAAATTGCTGGTGAAGTGAAAGATGAAGGAACCGTAGATGTAGTCTCCGGATTTTTGTCACATTTAGAAAAAGAAAGCTGGATCTTAAATGCATGGACTGAGCGAAAAGGATCTAAGGCCTAAACTCTGATCATTAATAGTTTCCAACAAATTTTAGACAATAACAAAATAACAATTTATATATGGACTTTAATTCTTCATTAGAAGCACTAACTGACAAAATGAAAGGATGGGTAGAATCAATTATAGTTAATGTACCTAATATCATCCTTGCTTTGCTAGTATATTTAGTGGCCTATTATTTATCGAAAAAATTGAGTGGATTAATAAAAAGTGTCCTCAAGAAAAAAATCAAACAAGACTCGATTAGAAGTTTGATTGGCAATATAGTTTCTATTTTAATTATCGCTATTGGTCTGTTTTTGGCCCTGACAGTCCTTAATCTAGATAAAGCACTAACTTCAATTTTGGCGGGTGCTGGTGTCGCTGGTTTAGCCATTGGTCTTGCCTTACAAGATACAATAGCTAACACCTTTTCCGGGATTTTCCTAGCCGTTAAAGACATACTTAATATTGGAGATTTTGTTGAAACAAATGGATATAAAGGAGTTGTCCAAAGTATCAATTTGAGATACTTAACTTTGAAGGAAGCGGATAATAATCTTGTAATCATACCTAACAGTATGGTGGTGGATAATCCGTTTAAAAACTTTGGATTAACAAATAGAATCCGAGTAACTTTAAAATGTGGAGTTTCTTATGATTCCGACTTGGATGAAGTAAAGCGAATTTCAATCGAGACCATTAATAAGTCATTTCCTCAATACGATAGAGAAATTGAATTTCATTATCTCGAATTTGGAGAAAGTTCTATTGATTTTCAACTACGATTTTGGGTTGATGCCAAACAGAATAAAACTCAAATTGAAGCAAAGAGTGAAGCCATTATGTTATTGAAAAAAGCATTTGAAACAGCTAATATTGAAATTCCTTATCCTGTTCGTACTTTAATTAATACCAAAAGCTAATTTTTGAAATATCAACACACAATACATTGCCAAGGACTCATTCCTGAATTTGACTAGGTACTGTTTTTTGAATAAAATCCCAATTTAAAGTAATGAGGGATTGGAGCAAATCCAAAATATCAGTAAATGAAGAATACAATTCCACACTAACTTTATCTTCTTTGTTTCTGTTTTTCATTTCAATCAATGAAGTATAACCGTTAAAAATTTTAGTCATCTCGTTTGTGTCATGAATGATTTGATTCAAATTTTCTTCAAATTGATGTTGTTGAAGAGGTTCAAGTGAGGGAACTGTAATTTGAGAATTTTCAATTTTATGATCAATCATTATTAGTTCGAGCATCTCGGCTGGATCTTGATTAAAAAACTTTGAAATCTTCAAAAAAACCAATGCGCTAGGTTCCGAGGAACTGGCTTCGTAGGATGCGATATTATTTCGATTCATCCCTAATTTCTTAGCCAGTTCTTGCTGACTAAGTCCATTGATGCGTCTTAAAAATTTCAAGTTCTTGCCAAAATGAGTTGGCTTTGGAATTGACTTTTTCTTCTTTTTTTGTTGATCCATTGCACAATGCTGTGTTACTTATATTAACAAAATTAGATATTTTAGTTAATTTTATTCCAATAATCGAACAATAATTATCACCTGTAGTTGAGCAAATAGAACTTATTAGTATGAAAAACGATAGAATACCTTTGGCACATAACATAAGAGTCCTCCGAAAGGCAAAAGGTTTGAATCAAGAAGCACTTGCGGCAAAATTAAACATCAAAAGATCTAATATTGCTGCTTACGAAACCAAGAATGTGGAACCCAGGCTCAGGATTATTTTAGAAATTGCTAAGTTCTTCAATATTGATATTTCTACCTTAATTAATGAAAAACTAGCTGAAGATGATAATTATCCTCCATTTTCAAGTCAGGACGATACTAAGATTACTGGGACAAAAGTAATTGATATAGATTCTAAGAATGTTAGTGAGTTTATATCAAAATCCATGAGTATCAAAAAGGTTTTAATAGGCTTCAAGTCCTTTTATACCTTTAGAAAAGCTAAATTGAACGAGCTGTCTCCGGCTAATCAAAAATTAATTTTTGATATTGATAATTTTATTCAATTAATGGAAGATTTAATAACTCACAATGAATCCATGATTAGACTATTATCTTCAGAAAAGGAATAAACAACCTTTGACTTCAATCTCTCGAACTGATTATTTCTTTACCTATCGTCATAGCTACCTAGCTTCAATGCTATATCTTCCTCGGCTATCGATTTTCTTTCCTATCTATATACCTTCCAATCCAAAATGACATTTTTGAGCTTTACCATTTGCTGGTGAACAAGTTGATTCAATGCCTGTATAAAACGCCTCATTTTTGGGAATATATTAATACGGGATATAGAATATGTGTTTTTCTAACACAAAATGTAATTTAGGATCATAGGCTGAAACCCCTATAAATATGGGATTTTAATCAATATGTAACTAAAATTCACATTATTTGAGTATAAAAAGCACTATAAATGTTGCATAAAAGCACAAAAAGAACTATATTTGTATTATATTCATAAAAACTAGAATAAAAAACACAAATATGTCTCACTTACAATTTGAATCTTACTACAGAAATAATTTCGAAGCTCTTTCTTCATTTGCATTAAAATTGGCAAGAAATAAAATGGATGCAGATGATTTGTTACAAGAGACTGCAATCAAAGCTTACAAAAACTTTGGTCACTTTGCTGAAGGCTCTAATTTTAAAAATTGGACTTTTACCATTTTGAAAAACACCTTTATCTCTAAGTATAGAAGAAGGAAAAAACTAAATCTGGTTAGCAAGCCTATTGAAGATATGGAATATGCTGTTGTGAAAGATGAACCTATAGTCAGTAAATCAAAATACAACTTAAAAGACCTAAGCAATTCTATTGAAACGCTAAGTGACAAATCAAAAGAACCTTTTATTATGTATATCAATGGATACCAATACAACGAAATTTCTGAAAGTTTAGATATTCCAATTGGAACAGTCAAAAGCCGAATACATTTTGCAAGGACAAAACTGAGAAAACTTTTAGGTAGAAAAAATGCTGCCTAATTTTTTAATGATCAAACTAAATAAAATGAAAAATAAAAATTCAAATACATTAATGTTGCTTACTGGTATAGTAGCTGGAGCTGCCGCAGTATATTTTCTTAATACCCCAAAGGGTAAGGCAATTCTTGATATTGTTGTCCAAAAAGGGGAGGACCTAAACGATCAACTTCAGGATCAAGTAGAAGCGGCTATTGTAAAAGGAAAAGAAACAATCGATAAAACGAAAGAAGAAGCAAAAGCAGCTATAGAAAATGTAGGCAACGAAGTTATTAGTGGAAATGAAATAGCTCAAAAAGTTGTCAATGATACATTGAACGATTTTCACAAAGGAGTGGAGCAGGCTAAAGCTAAATTAAAAAATGCCTAACGATGAATTCCAAAGACATCGATAAGAACATTGAAGATTCATTACTGGCAAAAATTGGAGAAAATTATCACTTTCTAAAAACCATCCTTAGCAATAAACTAGAAATTGCGAAATTAGAATTTCTACAAAAAATATCCGCCTTTGTCAGTCTTTTGATATTTTCAATTATTAGCATTTTTGTAATAATGGCCATACTGACCATATTTATTGTTTCTCTAATTGTATATCTTGAGGGATTACTAGGGTCATATTTATCTGCATTGTTGCTGACCAATGGTATTTTGATTTTACTAACAGTAATTTTTTATTTTCTAGTCAAACCAAAGATTAAATCTTTACTTGCAATGAAAATGATGGAAATTATAGAAACAACAAACGCAGAAGAATGATACAAAATAGAATAGATCAATTGAAGCAAGAAACTGAATTTGCGGAAGCGAAATTACTAGAGAACGTTAAGCAATTGAATTTTTTAAAAAGCGATAATCATAAGCTATCCAGCAAAGGAGTAACTCAATCTTTTATGCTAAAAACTTCTTTACCATTGGTTGGTTTAGTTGCAAAGATGATCCTTGGTAAGAATAGTACAGTTTATTCTATCACCAAAATATTTGATTTAGTAAGTCAGGTAGTGAGCTCAAAAAAATGATCTTATGAAAATGAGTTACCTGCAAAAATTGAGTTATACACTCATATGTCTCATAGCAATCGGCTATCTATTATATATTGGTTCGACCATAATTATTCCTATAGTCTTTGCCATGTTAGTAAGTGTATTTTTAAATCCAATTGATAATAAACTCAGATCCTTTGTAAAACTTAAATGGCTTTCCATTCTACTAAGTTTTCTATTGATAATTATTCCAATAGTACTAACTACAACTTTGTTTTCATTCCAACTGATAAATATCGTTGAATCTTTACCTTCTATTAGCAATAGTATTTATGACGGTTTCGCAAAGTTAGTAAGTAAGCTTAATAGTGTTTTTCCTTTTTTCAATTTTAATATTGATTCCCTTATTCAGCGAAGTGAGGATTCAGATTTATCTGGTCCTGTGAAAGTACTTGGACAAGGATTGATTTCCACTACTACCTTAATTGGATCTTTGGGACTAGTATTGATATACACATACTTGTTTCTTTATTACAAAGAGAGTTTTAAAAAATTTATGATGTATGCATTTTCAAAAGAAGATAGATCAGGCTTGATAGAAACACTAGAAAAAATAAAAGATACAATACAAGCATATATAGGTGGGTTG
>CALHKJ010000501.1 GCA_938033975.1 uncultured Saprospiraceae bacterium
TTATATGAGAATCTGAATCGCCTTGTAATGAACTCAATAATTCCTTAACCTCATTATATCTTGCTTCTACTTTTGCAAAAGAAACTTTCTCCTTTTCTAAATCTTGTAAGCTTACTTCTAACTGTTTTTGGATTGGCTCTACTTCTGTATTTAGTTTTTCTAATTCAGTTTTGTTGGAAGAAATGCTATTTAGAATTTTCTTCTGACTGTTTTCACTAAATTGCTTTTCCTGAAGATTAATCTGCTTCTCATTTTCTTTTGATCTGAGATCATCGTTTAGCTTATTGAAGACCTTTTGGCTTTCTGAAAGAGTTTGCTCCTTTGACAAATTCTCTGTTCTAGATTTTTCCAATCTAGCTTCATAATCAAGCAAGCTATTTTTTACTTCTCTATACACATCCTCATCTGCTGTCAATTGCTTCTTTAATTCCTCATGTTGTGCAGTAATCACGTTATAACTTGAAGAGGAAAGATTGATACTTAACTCTTTGTATTTGTCTTTTAGCTCATAAAACCTTTTGGTTCTTTTTGCTTGTTTTTCAAGAGCTGCCATATTACTTTCAAGCTCATGAAGAATATCCTTAACCCTTTCAAGATCCTCTCTAGTACTTTTTAACTTTAAAAGAGTTTCACGCTTTCGAATCTTAAACTTAGAAATCCCTGACGCCTGCTCAAACATTTTGTGCCTAGCATTGTCTTTATCGAAGAGAATATCATCTACCATCCCTAATTGAATAATAGCATAAGAGTTTGAGCCAATACCTGTATCGAGAAATAGATTGATAATATCCTTTCTTCTACATTTTGTACCATTTAACAAATACTCGCTATCACCACTTCTGTAAAGGACTCTTCCTATTTCAACCTGCTTGTAATCAGTTGGGATGATATTTTTAGTGTTATCGAATGTAAGAAAAACTTCAGCAACACTTGCTTTCTTTCTAACCGATGTTCCATTGAATATCACATCTGTCTTAGTATCGGTACGAAGATCCTTACCTTTTCTTTCACCTAGTACCCATCTGATGGAGTCAACGATATTTGATTTTCCCGCTCCATTCGGGCCAACAACACCAACGACTTGTTCGTCAAAGCCAATTCTAGTGGTGTTTGCAAAGCTTTTAAAGCCTTTTAATCTTAGTTCTTTTAACCTCATAATTTGGCCAAATATATCTATATTATAAGTATATAAGAAGTCCTAATATTAGAATTTATCCACATTATTGAAATCTGTGTAAAACTCCCGCAAATAGGAGCTTTTCATGACTATTTCAGCTACATTTACACAGCCCATCAGGCCTATTAAGAAGTGAAAGATTTATTACCCAGAATATTAGATGGAGAATTCAAAGAAGTCCTCGATCAGCTAGAGAACACCAAGGAACATTATTTTGTCACCGGTAGAGCAGGTTCTGGTAAATCAACTCTTCTATCTCTATTTTATAAAACAACTAAAAAAAGGGCTGTTATTGTTGCTCCTACTGGGATTGCAGCACTTAATGTGGGTGGTCAAACCATCCATAGTTTTTTCGGTTTTCCTCCCAAAATGCTACATCCTAAGGATATTACGAAAAGAAGGAATCATTATTTGTACCGTAATATTGATGTGTTGATCATTGATGAAATCTCGATGGTGAGAGCTGATATGATTGACAATATTGATTTGTTTTTGCGTGTCAATAGAGAGGCTGATATCCCTTTTGGAGGAGTCCAATTGATTTGTTTTGGTGATCTTTTTCAACTTCCTCCAGTTGTCAGCACTGGATTTGAAAAACACTACTTCAAAACTACCTATAGTTCTCCTTACTTCTTTTCTTCCAAAATCATGGAAAATGGTATCGATCTAAAAATGATTGAGCTTCAGAAGGTGTATCGTCAAACTGAGAAGTTTTTTGTGAAAATGCTCGATAGGTTTAGAATCAGAACTTTTGATGAAGAAGATATGGAGATGATAAATCAACAAGTAGGACAAGAAGTTGAAGAGGATGATTTGTATATAACATTATGCACAATCAATGCAACTGCGACAGCCGTAAATCAGAAAAAGATAAATGAAATAAGTTCCTACAGTCATTTCTTTCAGGCCACCATTACTGGAAATTTTAAAGCGAGCGTTTATCCAACTGCAGAGGTTCTAGAATTGAAGGAAGGAGCTCAAGTTATGTTCGTGAAAAACGATCCAAATAAAAGATTTGTAAATGGCTCTTTAGGAAAAATTGAAAGTATTGGTGATGGTGTAATAAATGTCAGAATAAAACATGAGAATCAGGAAAACGTCATCAAGGTTGAAAAAATGGATTGGGAAATTATTAGATATCAGGTAGATGAGAAAAATATTTCTCGATTTAAAACGGAGCCAGTTGGCACCTTTACTCAGTATCCCTTAAAATTGGCTTGGGCTATCACCATTCACAAAAGCCAAGGAAAGACCTTTGATCAGATAAAAATCGACTTAGGAAGAGGAGCTTTTGAATATGGGCAGACATATGTTGCATTGAGTAGATGCAGAACCTTAAGCGGAATCGCCTTGGAAAAGCCCATAAAACCTAGTGATATACTCGTTGATCCGCGTATTGTTGATTTTTATGATACAAAAAGTCGTTATTGGTAGATTTGATATTTTTTCCCAATATTGTATATTGAGATAAATTCTACAATATGGCAAAATCGAGAAAGCAGCAGAAAATAGAAGCTAAGAATAAAGCGCAAGAGAAAAAATTTTGGCAAATCACCATAATTGTTTGCGCAGTACTTTTAGTCTTACTTTTCATTGCGTATTACGCAAGAACCTAAGCTTTATACCCTCTTCATGAAGTTAAATTTAGACCTTGCCATTCCTAGTTCAAAAGAATGGATCGATGCCGTCATGGATGACTTTGATGCCTTTCTGCAAGATCATGCAGATTGTGAAAGAAAAGCATCTGCCATGGCCATGAGTTTTGTTGCAAAGTATCCTGATAGAACTGAAATCATTCCTGAATTGATTGAAACAGGAATTGAAGAATTGGAGCATTTTCAGCAAGTCTATCAATTGATGCAAGAAAGAGGTATTCAACTTCAACACAGCATAGGTAAAGATCCTTATTTAG
>CALHKJ010000502.1 GCA_938033975.1 uncultured Saprospiraceae bacterium
TAATCAATTGAGAAACAAAACGGCAAAAGTCTATGCGGAATTCAGTCTCAAAATTTTCTTTGCTTTTTGATTTTGAAACAAATAGTATCAATTGATTAAGTTGGCTAGCCAATATTGGATTTTCAATCACTTTGTATTGAAAAGAAGTATGCTTGTATGGACTGATGTAATCAATGACATCTTGGCTTATGTAGAAAGTTGAAAAACTAACACTCGTATCCTTCATTAGTTTATTGCTGTGAATTTCATAAGGATGAGAAACCAATATACTTCCTCTTGGGACAATCAGTTCATTCTCACTAAATACTCCTTTTTGAATTAATGAGATGCAGTAGGTCTCATGAAAATGAGTAGGGTATTCAGCCAGCTGATTTTTAAAGCTTAATACTTCCAAAGAGTCAAGTATGTTTATTTTCCTTTGCACTAAACCCAAATTTTTATTTTCATTTTCATTTTCATTTTAATTTTCATTCAAAGGCGCCCAAGAACTTATCCTAGGGAAATTAATTGGTTCTTCACTTACGATGGTTTTTGTGCAGTTGCTATACTTGACTTTTTCCCTGAGGCCAGCTTGGTTGTAATAATATACATAGCCGGGAACTTTGCCCCTGTCTTCATCCTTCAAAACGATACTTCCAATTGATAATATTTGTTTTTTATCGTTGACCTCTTTGAGTTGATAATCTAGAGGTATCAGTGTGCTAATTTCTTGAGATGCTGGTATAGTAGTAATATATTTCTTCTTACCTGATTCTTCGACCTTGTAAATCTTACCACCTAAGGCTTTGGTTTTAATTTCATATTGATCTCCAATATTTTTGACACTATAATTGTAGGTGATTTTATCAGCATAATTTCCGCTTTCTTTGATCCTAAAATTATAAGTTTTATCTATAGATGGTTCTCTACCGCCACTTGCTTTGGTCCAGCCAGTCTTGTGTACAATGGTAATTTCTTCATCGTTTTCAAGAAATTTAAATTTTGCTTTGCTGTCGTCAATCAACTTGTCATTAAAATATAATTCAAAATTTATTATTCCTGCTGTCATTCCTAAACTTGTATGCTTGGGAATCTCAAATTCAAATAGTTTCCTACTTCGTCTTTTGGTTTCCCCATCCTTTAAGTAAGTAAAATCATTGCTTACTTTATACTCTTTATGATATACATCATCTATCGAAACCTTAAGTATTTGAAAGCTCGTGTCCACAGTGCCCGGTGGACCCACATACAGGTGCGGTTTTGGAATTGATATTTTTGCGCTTTGCGGATTTTCGCAAGTTAGACTCAGAGGAATAGGGTTGTATTCGGTGTAAATGGTAGTTGGAAGTCCATTGATGATTTTTTTCTCAGGCTTGCAAGTAGAGAGGAAAAGCAGAATGAAGCAGAGACAAAGAGTGTGGTTTGTAAATGAAGTCATTGTTTTAGAAATTCTGAATAGCAGTACCTAAGATACTTATGGTGAGTCAGAATTCAATATGAGAGTTAATTAAGATTTTGTTATTTTTTTGATTATTGTAATTAATACAAAATCTATCCTGAATATCTTACGTCATTTCTCGCAAGCACTAGTCCAAAATTTTCAATTTCATTTTCATTTTGATTTTCATTTCTATCATTGTCAGAATCAGCCTACGCTAAAGCTGCGGCGGATACGTGTGGATTTTGTGGATGACGAGGATCTGAGTTTATTCCTCCCTGATTTTAATATCTATCAGAGATAGATTTAAAATCTTCCCTCCGCCCTATGGCGGAGCGGAAGCTTCTTTCAGTGAAAACAGGTGCTTTCAATCAACCACAATCTTTTTTCAGCGAAAACAAAGTCTTTTTACCTGGCTTAAAAACTTTTTCGTAAATAGAATTCCAATTTAGGGAGGAATTTTATTAAAAACATTAACCCACCCTCGAAGACAATAACAAATCCACCTGATCCACTAATCCTACAAATCCACATTCTGACAAAAGAAAATTTTTCGCAAGCACTAGCTCAATATTATCATTTTGATTTTAATTTTAATTTTCATTTCATCCTGACTATCTTCTTTATTCTTTTTGGATGCAGAGATGAGCTTCTTACTGAACAAATCGATATAGAAGCTATGTTGCCTACAGAGGAAGTGCTCATGACCTGTCTCACTCAGGAAAATGCAATCATTGAAAATGAAGAATGTAGCCTGCCTCCCTTTGCCTTAGATTGCACATTAGAAATGCATAATGAAATGACCTTGTCAGATAAGGCCAAGGCCTTATTTGTTGATTTTTGTATTCCATTGGATGAAACCCTCAGATTTGTCAATGAAGGGAGTGACACCATCAATTGTGAGATAATTGAAAAGGAATATATCATTGGTCCGGTTCATCATATTTTTGGAATCAATAGTCCCGATTGCCAAGTAAATTGTGCTCGTGGAGAAAGAAGTATGATTCATTTGAAATGCAATCAGTTTGATATTTCACTTCATTTAAATGTCCAACTTGATTTGAATGTTGTTTTTGGTGCACAAAATGAATACAATACCAATTTCAGAGTTGATTCCTACCTATCTTCAACAAGTTCTCTCGGAAAGATCTTTTCTATGAAACTTGATAATCTTACAGGAGAAATAGATGAACAATTCACAGCCTTAAATCCGGATCGTGTTACCAAACATGCAAGCATTGAGCTCAATGGAAAACACTTTGAGGATGTTATAAGTAATGAAGATTATTTGCCTCAAAATCCTGCCTTTGAGAATATTGAAAGAATTTATATTAGTGAAAGAGTAGGGCTTGTGGCAGTGAGGGATTCTTTGGGGGTTTTGTGGCGGAAGGTTTAGCTCAACTTTTATTTTACTTTCATTCCAAAATACAAACAAATATTCCTACAACCTTGAGTTCTTTACAAAGTGAACTTGCACAAACAATCAAGGACAATCCACCGGTTCCAATTTCAACTCACCCCAATCCGTTACTTTCATCCTGAAACAATTTCCTCCTTCTGACTCTATGATCAAACCATTGCAATTGTTTTTAATAAAGATGTCTCCAATTTCTGTTTCAATCAAAAAAATCAACCAAGATGTGATCACAACCATTGTAGTTGGAATATAAATCTGAAAGAAAGAACATGAAAATAAAAACAAAACAGAAGAATATTTGTCAAATATTCATGCTTCATGTTCAAAACTACCTGATACAAGTAGAATTCCAATTTTCTTTTCATTGTAAACACCACAAACAGCTCAGCATAAGTTTCATTTCCAACAAAGATTGGAGAAGTTGAATTTGTTACACAGTTCCTAACTTGTATGTCAAATGAGG
>CALHKJ010000503.1 GCA_938033975.1 uncultured Saprospiraceae bacterium
CATGTTGATCAGTGATGACTTTGCAAATCTTATTTATAGGGTTACCTACAAATCTTAAGATTGCTGTTTCTTTATTAATAAGTCGGAATAGGATGCCGCTATACAATCACTATCTAGAATACTCAGAAGTGATTGATACTCATTGCATTGTTTGACCAACTCCGAAAATTCATGTTCCTTATTTCCTATAGCCTCTATTTCTACAAATGAACCCAGAGATGACACTTGGTCAATGTGAAACTTCACATTCTCAATAAAAAATATCTTTCTAAGCTTATCCACTACAACTAGGACCGTGTGTACTGAAAGTAAAATTTGCTTGAGTGCAGATACTTGACCTGGCTCAAGTTTCATGAATTGTACTTGGGAATTTTTTATGCCCTTATTCTCTTGACGATTGTAGTAAATCAAGGTATTTTCAACTTTACCCTCTCTTAGTTTTAGTCTTCCTTGAGGAACAGAAAAATAGGTGTCTACCTGATGGTCTTCTCCAATATACTTTGCTCCATTTGCATTGAGCCAAGATTCGATTCTTGTCGGATCTGAGCAATGAGCTTTTATTTCTGCAATAGCTGCTTCAGACAATATTATAAATCTAGAACTGCTGGATCCATTCCCATATTTGAAAAGCCACCATCATGATAAAGATTTTGCATCGTAACCATCTTTGTGTAATCAGAAAACATGCTTACACAAAAGTCTGCACAGGTAGATGCATCTGCATTTCCAAGAGGAGACATTTTATCGGCATAGCCATAAAAGTCATCGAAGCCCTTTACCCCGCTACCTGCTGTCGTTATTGTTGGAGACTGAGAGATTGTATTAACTCTAACTTTCTTTTTCTTTGCGTAATGGTAACCAAAGCTTCTTGCAAAAGATTCGAGTAATGCTTTTGATTCAGCCATTTCATTATAATCAGGAAAGACTCTTTGAGCCGCTATGTATGATAAGGCAACAATTGATCCCCATTCATTCATAGCATCCATTTTATATGCAGTTTGCATTACTCTATGGAAAGACATCGCAGAAATATCAAAGGTCTTATGCATCCAATCATAATTGACATCTGTATATTCTCTTTTCTTTCTTACATTTAAAGACATTCCGATAGAATGTAACACAAAATCTATTTTACCGCCAAGTATCTCCATTGACTTGGAAAATAGATTTTCAAGATCTTCAAGGGAAGTTGCATCTGCTGGAATAATCTCGCAGTTTAGCTTTTCACCCAATTTATTGATACCACCAAGTCTCAATGCGACTGGTGCATTTGTCAATGTAATTTGAGCACCCTCTGCAACACAATGTTCAGCAACATGCCATGCAATCGACTTTTCGTCTAAAGCACCAAATATTATCCCTCTTTTTCCTTTTAATAAGTCCTTTGCCATTGTCTCTTCTTTGTGATTCAAAGATAATTTTTTAGTTGATATATCTGCATTAATCTATATCCAGTAATTCTCTTGCATTTGAGAGTGCCGAATCTGTTGGGCTTGCGCCACTTAGCATTTTTGCTATTTCAGTTATTCTTTCTTCAGTATTCAAAACTTTCATTCTTGTGAATGCTCGCTTTTTATTTTCTTCTTTGAAGATGTGGAAGTGTTTATGGGCACTAGCTGAAACCTGTGGCGAATGAGTTATGACAATTACTTGATGTTTATCACCAAGCTCTCTCATCAATACGCCCATTTTATTTGCAACCTCGCCAGAAACTCCTGTATCTATTTCATCAAAAATCAAGGTTGGCAATTTCATTTGGTTTGCCACTGTAGACTTCATAGCCAACATAAGTCTTGACAATTCACCACCAGAGGCAACTTGCTTTATAGGCTTAAGTTCAGCTCCTTTATTTGCAGAAAAGTAAATTTCGATATCGTCAATCCCATTTGCGGTAAGCGCATTGGTATCTTCTTGCTTTACTTCAACC
Source organism: uncultured Saprospiraceae bacterium (assembly GCA_938033975.1). Lineage (GTDB taxonomy): Bacteria > Bacteroidota > Bacteroidia > Chitinophagales > Saprospiraceae > JAHDBF01. The sequence continues at coordinate 1,928 of CALHKJ010000503.1, forward strand.
TTTGAAGATGCCATTCCTAAAGAGCTTAATATTTTAAGAATCTTTTTTACCAAAGGCCCTGAGGCTTTCTTTCTTTTGGATGAAATGGATTCAGCTTTTAAACGCAATAGTTTTTCCATCTTATTCAAAGAGGATTCCAATTTTGCTATCTGCTCATCACGCGAATTGTAACTTCCTAATCTTTCCCCCAAACTATCGTACAACTCTAAAAGATCATCCTCACTTTTCAATCGATGCTTATTCAATAAACTATAAATTAAATTAAGCCTTGTTTCCAATTCAGTTTTCTTTGAAGGATCCGCATTTATACTTTCCTTAGCCTCGATACTTTGCGAAACAATATCTTCAAGTTCGCTCTCTATACCCACCAAAGATTCCTCTATTGATTTGAAAATCGGATTCAAACCAGAAAGACTCTCCCACTCTCTTGCCAAATTCCTTATTTGATCTGATATTGAATTTTCATCTTCAGAAAGTAAATAGTTAGTCTTTTGCGATAGGTTAATAAGATCTTCTGATTTGGATAAAATCTCCAAATTAGATTCCATCGTTTTTTGCTCACCTTTGACCAAACTCAATGCTTCTAACTCTTGGTATTGAAATTTTATAAATTCAAACTCTTTAGCTGCTTGGTC
>CALHKJ010000504.1 GCA_938033975.1 uncultured Saprospiraceae bacterium
CCTCTCTGTTATCTAAAGAAAGTCTTCAAAAAATCACCCCAACTCCAAAATCATAGGGGAGTGGTCAGCGCACTTGTCTTCTCGATATTCATGATGATAATAACAATTTTGAACAATGCCTTTGAGTTTGTTATCAACGTAACTGTGGTCGTATCTGTATCCGTTTCCTTGGTGGCTGTACCAAGAAAATTCTGAGGCATCGCCATTGATCATTCTGAAGGCATCAAAGAATCCTCTTTCTTCAAGAGACTCTAATTGTTCTGTATACCAGAACGAATTGCCCTTTTGATCAATATAATTTTTACCTGTATTTAGGTCTCCTACCAAAATAGATGGAATGTCATCATCCAGTTCATCATTGAGTAAAAACTCAAACAGTTTATGCTTCTTCTTATGGGGGAAATATGCGCCATACAATCGAAAAGCAGAAAAATCTGCTCTAACGATTCCGTGGCTATACTCGGCATCAGCATTTTCAAATACCGCAGAGCCAGCAGGTATTTTGCTAAATATACCTACTGTATTGGTGGCATCTAGCGTATGACCAACTACCTGATGGAGATAACCAAGTCTTGCCAGACTATTTCTTAATTTGATACCGGAGTCATTGTTGTGAAATTCGCTAAGGACAACAATTTGTGCTTCCATTTTTTGGATCGCCTTGACGATTTTCATCATCCTGGATCCACCTCCTTGTTGGATATTCCAAGAGAGAATTCTAAGCACCCTTTTTCAAATTTTTAGATTGCTCGATTGAAGCCTTTAATGCATCCATTATGTTCACGGTAGGAGTCTCCACATCTGATTCTGCTGCTGTCACAATTTCACTGCCTTCTATCTTTTTGTTTACAAGATCCATGAGGGCATCATGATATCGGTCTTCAAAATCAATATCTTCAAATTTCGTGGCCAATGAATCAACTAAGGTTTTTGCAAGTTTCAATTGTGCATCATCAATTTCTATAGGCTCCGTGTCGGGTACTTTATCTATGTTTCTTAGTTCATATGGATATCTCAATTTGTACATGACGATAGCATTGTCTTCTGGTACCATTAAGACCACATCCTCTCTATCTCTTAAAATGATTCTACCAACACCAGCTTTACCTGCTTGCTTAATCGTCTCCAAAAACAAACGGAATGATTTCTTGGCTACTTCTCCATCAGGTCCAACAAAATATACAGCTTCAAATCTTGAAGGTTTTACCTCATCAATATCAACAAAGGCTTCAATGTCAATTGCTCTTGTACTTTTAAGTTTGATAGCTGACATTTCATCTTTTGATAAAACAACGTATTGGTCAGGTTCGTATTCGTATCCTTTTACAATGTCAGCACTTTTAAGGACGTCGCCACAAGACTTACAGGTCTTTTGGTAACCCACTCTACCATTGTCCTCCTTGTGTAATTGATTAAATGAAATATTGTTTTTGGTTTCAATGGCGTTGAAAATTTGAATTGGAATTGTAACCAATGAAAAACGGATATGTCCTTTCCATACAGATCTCATAGTAAATCTTATTTGTTTAGTGAATGCTAATAGGAATTGAAATGCAAATATAGTTCCTTTTTTTTAGGACTCGAGGTCGGGTCTCAGGCCCAAAAACACAGGTTCTCGCAATGTTCCCTTATTTGTAAGGGAAGCATACTGGACTTCACACCACAATTTTGGATTGATCCACACAGTCCTTTGAGGCTCCTCAATATTTTCTTCAATGAGTTTTTTGCTCTCGCCTTGCTGCTTCAATATAGCCAAGACCTCAATCATTTTTGCCTCGTCAAAGCCTGTACCTACTTTTCCTAGATATTTCCAAGAATCATCTTCTTTTGTGGCAATATGTAACGCGCCAAATAGATTGGATCGATCACCTTTACCTTCTGTATAACCCAAAATTTGAACACTGATTGTTTCTCTGAATTTGATTTTAAGCCAGTTTCTATTTCTTACTCCAATTTCATATGGTTTGGTAAGATCCTTTGCCATAATTCCCTCAAGATTCATCTTCTTCGCAGCATCGAATAGTGCTTGACCATCGCTCATTCCTTCACTCAGACGATATTGATTGTTTTTCTTTAGACTGACTCTCAACCAAGCCTGTCTTTTCTTCAGAGGCTCAGAACAAATGTTCCTACCATCAAGGTAAAGGCAATCGAAAAGATAACAGTAAACTGGATTTTTACTGACAGCTGCCTGGATAGATCTTTCTCCACCGGTATGTAATCGACTAATCACATCAGAAAAAATAGGTCTTCCTTGTTCGTCCATGCTGATGATTTCCCCATCAAAAATTCCGCTTTCAATTTCAAATGCATCAGGTGCAATTTGTAATTCTGGAAATTGACTGGTGATGTCTCTTCCACTTCGCGAAAAGATTTGGACCTTATCGTTTTTTACATAAATCAAAGTGCGAATTCCATCCCATTTGATTTCAAAACTGTAGTTATAGGATGTTGGGACCTTTTTTATTACATCAGCCAATTGAGGTTTTACAAACTCCTTTAGCATCTTGCTTTGAGCTTCATCCTTTTTTTCAATCAACCATTGATCACCTTTTGTTTTGTATAGTTTGAAGTGTCCTTTTAATTGTTTTGAGTCAAGCTCAAATTCATATGATTTATCAGTTTTTTTAATCCACTTGGTTTCACCCAAAGCAAAGACCCACATTTCACCTGCTCCGTATTCTCCTTTCGGAATGGTCCCTTCAAAATCCAAATACTCCATAGGGTGGTCCTCTGTTCTGATAGCCAATCTTTTCACCCCAAGACCAGTTGGTAATCCTTTTGGAATTGCCCATGACAACAGCACACCTTTGTCCTCTAATCTAAGATCATAATGCAGATTACTAGCATCATGCAATTGCACTGAGAATCTATTTTGACTCGTCATTTTCATGACGGGATGAGGTTCAGGAGTTTTGTCAAAATCCCTTTTCTTTAGATAAGAATCTAATTTCTTTTGTACCTCTTCGTTTGCTTCTTCACCTTGTCCTCTTTTAGTATGCAAGGCCACTGCTTTTTTATCCATGTTGGCCCAAACATCTCCATACTTTTCCAAGTGCTCATCTATATTCCGGATATCGATATCTCCTGATGAATTTAATTCATCCAATTGTTCCCAACTGATTGGACAAGAAATCGAAGCATTGGGTTTTGCTCTAAGGCTATATGCCGAAACCGTTGTCTGAGCCATGTGGTTTCGATAGATGTCAATCAATGTCCTTCCACCACGACTTCCTTTATGCAGATTAAGTGTGCTCGTATCTTTGTTTTGTTGGACAAATAACTTTGCTAGTCCCTTGACACAATCGACCATTTCTTCATGGCTATGCTGAGCTATAATAGGTACTATGATATGCACTCCCTTACTTCCTGAAGTTTTTATGAATGGTGTGTAATGGTATGATTCCAAAAACTGCTTTAGCTTAAAAGCAATATGTTTTACTCCTTCAAAATCTGCTCCCTCTGGTGGGTCAATATCAAATATGAAATGATCAGGAAATTCCATACTGCTTGTCACCATTTGCATTGGATGTATCTCAAGTGCTGCAAGATTTGCAAGCCACACAATCCCCGGTGTATTATTTACAACTGCATAAGGAATACTTTCTTCGCTATGCTGTATGTTTTCACGTTTTATCCATGCAGGCGCCCAGTCAGGACATGATTTAGAGTAAAATTTTGTTTTATCAATACCATCAGGATACCTGATTAAGGTCAATGGTCTATTCCCAATATATTTAATGAGATAAGGAGCAATTTTCATATAATACTGAATCACCTCAGCCTTGGAAATCCCTACATCAGGATAAAGCACCTTATCCAAGTTGCTCAGTTTGAGTTTTATTCCATCTACTTCAGTATGTACATATTTACTCACTGCGTAAATATAAGTTGTTTATCTCAAAGCTTGCAAAAGCAGAAGAGAAGCAGAGAGGTCAGGAGACCTTCTGCGTTAAAATTTGAAAATAACAAACAACAACAAGCCAAAGGTCTCCCGACCTCTTGGCTCTCTTTTATAAATGCAAGCCCTCTTGGCTCTCTTCTTTACAAATGCAGAGAGGTCAGGAGACCTTCTGCGTTAATCTTTGAAAAAACTAAATATTATAAATATTAATAATTTATAATATTTTTACCCTGTTATACGATATTATATAACAACCAAGCAATTAAATCGTCTTCGAAGAAACAAATATGATTGACAGAAACACTAAGGTCAAAAATTACAGTTTATTTAATTTAATTTTTCTTGTTTTTATTTCAAGCCTTGTGGCTTGCAATGAGCCAGAAATGAGCATTCCTACACCTGATGTTTCTCATGTAAATCCACAGATTAAATTACAGAGATTGGATTCCCTATTTGCCTTGAGCGATAAAAAGCAGGCAGTGAAAGAAATCGAAAAATTTCAGTTAGAGAATCCAGCTTTTGCAAATATTTTTTTCAAGCAATTGGTACCTATTTTTTCAGAGGATAAAGATGAATTCAAAAACCGTCTTACGGGCTTTTTGTCAAGTGATCAAATTTCAAATTTAGCAGATACCACTCAAATTGTTTTTCCAAATTTGAATGGCGTGAGAAAAGATTTGAAAAAAGGGATGCAGTATTATCAACACTATTTTCCAGAAGCAAGTGTGCCCAACTTTTACAGTCTCATTTCTGAATTTGGAATTCAGAGTTTTATTTTCCAAGACGGAGACACGGATGGAGTAGGGATTGGATTGGATATGTTTTTGGGTGAGGATTTTAATTATAAAAGACTTGATCCAAGAAATCCAGCATTTTCTGATTACCTCACAGATTTTTACACCAAAGAAAACATAGTTAAAAGATCTGTAGAAGTGATTTTGGAGGATCGGCTTGGAACCTTGAAAGGCTCTAATTTGTTATCTCAAATGGTCAATGAAGGGAAAAAACTCTATATATTAAGGTATGTTTTGCCTTTTGTTTCGGAGGATGTAGTGCTTGGTTATAGGCCAGAACAGCTGGAATGGCTAGAAAATAATGAGATTGAAATGTGGTCATTTTTCCTTGAAAAAGAGCTGCTTTATGAGACAAGTAATGCCAAAACATTCAAATATTTGAACCCAAGCCCCAATTCTCCTGGCATGCCAGAACAGGCACCCGGTAGGACTGGAGCCTATGTTGGCTTTAAAATTGTAGAAAACTACATGAAAAGGAATCCTTCGACAAGCATGCAGCAATTGATTGAGCAGGAGGATTATCAAAAAATGATAAATAAATACAAGCCTCGCAGAGGTAAACGATAAAATAATATAACTATGAGCAATCGTACGATACCTGTTGTGGATCTTTCCACTTTCGTAAATGGCAATGAAGCTGAAAGACAAGCATTTGTGGATAAATTAGGAAAAGCATTTCACGAAGTTGGTTTTGTCGGAGTTGTGAATCATGGCGTGCCAAAGGAATTGGTAGACAATTTCTACAAAGCATCTAAAGAGTTTTTCTCTTTGCCTGTTTCCCAAAAACGAACATTTAAAATAGATGGATTGGCAGGTCAAAGAGGTTATACTTCTTTCGGAACAGAACATGCCAAACAATCTCAAGTTGCAGATTTGAAAGAGTTTTTTCAAGTAGGTCAATTCGTTAGTCCTGACCATCCATTGAAGGATCAATATCCAGACAATGTAGATGTGACGGCTGTAGATAACTTCAATCAACTCAGTAAGGATTTGTACAAGGCCTTTGAATCTTCGGGAGGTCATCTTTTGAGAGCGATTGCTTTGCATTTGAATCTAGATGAACACTTTTTTGATGGACAAATAAAAGATGGCAATTCAATTTTAAGAACCATTCATTATCCACCAATTACTGAGGAACCAAGATCAGCTATTCGAGCGGAACAGCATGAAGACATCAATCTTATAACTTTATTGGTAGGAGCCTCAGCAGGAGGGTTACAATTATTGAATGCACAAAACGAATGGCTTGATATTACTCCAGGAGAAAACGAAATCGTGATCAATGTTGGAGACATGCTTCAAAGATTTACCAATAATTATTTGAAATCAACAACACATAGGGTTGTTAATCCTCCAAGAGAGCAATGGCATGTGCCTAGGCTATCTATCCCTTTTTTCCTTCACCCAGTAAGTCAAATGGACTTAAGTTGCCTTGAAACTTGTGTTACTGAAGAGAGACCATTGGCCTACGAGCCAATAACGGCGGGGGATTACCTTGATGAAAGGTTAAGAGAAATAGGTCTTAAAAAGTAAGCCTATTTATATTTTAAAAGGACTATATTTGTAAAAACTTACTACGATGATGAATCTATTTCTAGGCGGACAGGAAATTTTAATTGTAGCATTGGTAATCTTGGTATTATTCGGTGGTAGAAAGATTCCTGAATTAATGCGAGGTCTTGGACAAGGTATTAAAGAGTTTAATAAGGCCAAGGCAAATATTGAAACGGAAGTAAATGAAAGTATCAAAGAATTGGAGGATAAGTAATTCTGCTCAATTCTTTCAAAATATAAAGACTGTCTGATTGTTCAGACGGTCTTTTTTATTGTGTTCAAGCAAAAATCAATAAAACAAATGATGATTTCCTACAACAATGGAGAATATACCTTCACGGATCAAATAACTATTCCGATTGATAACCTAGCTTACAATCGGTCATTCGGTGTATTTGATTTTATGAGAATGGAAAATGGAGTAGTGCTTTTTCTAGAAGATTACTTGGCAAGATTCAATAATTCCCAAAAGTTTTTATTTGGACAAGCGCCATATAGTAGAAATCAGCTAAAGGAAATTATAGAAACTCTCATTGAACTCAATAAGCGGAATGAAAGCACCTTTAAATTTATCCTTTCGGCAAATATTGTTGATGGAAAAATGACACCGCACTTGGTAGTTGTAAATGCACCTTATGAGGAATATGCTGAGACTTATTTTACAAAAGGAACAAGACTGCTGGAGAAGGAATATGTTCGAGAATTTTCAGAATACAAAACACTCAACTACCTAGCTTCATTTCAGAATTATGAAAATCTAAAGGCAAATCAAGCAGTGGATGTGCTTTTTCATCACAAAAACCAGATATCAGAGGCA
>CALHKJ010000505.1 GCA_938033975.1 uncultured Saprospiraceae bacterium
ATCACAAAGTGTTGTTGTTACAGACGGCAAAGTTGCCGAATTCAGAGTAAACCTTAAGGTTACTTTCGAAGTCGGATAAAGACAAACCCAAAAAACCAGTTATTGGTTTGGACGCCCCTTTTTGGGGCGTCTTTTTTTTGCCCTATTGTTTATTATTTGAAATCAAATCTTTCATTTATTTCATATATGACAAAACAGTTTTAAGAATTCACCACCATTGTTTACGAATTGTAGAATTATTCTTTTCAAATCTATCCATTTTGTCATATTTAGGCTCATTTCTGCTCTTTATTTGAAGTATTAATTAAAACAACGGCCTAGCCAATCATTATACTTTAAATAATTAAAACATGAAAAACCTATTAATTGCACTAACACTGATTCTGACTTCGAACTTCATTTTTGCACAAAGTCAATTAGGAATCAAATTTGTTGCACCAACAGTTTCTTCAAATACAGCTTCAAAAGACTTCTACCATAAGGACTCGGGTCAATTGTATAAGCTTAATCATCTATCAACAAGAACTTCTTATAGTTATGGTTTGAGTCTCTACAATAACATAGGAGACAATTGGTGGCTTTCAGCAGACGCTCTTTATAGAAAAAGACAAGTAGATTTTAAGATGACACCAGCCAAATTAACCAGATCATCTAACAGTTACTCTGACAATTACAATGAAATAGTACTTCCTATTGCAGCTGGTTTTAGAAAAAATAATTTCAAAGTTGGACTCGGACCAACATTTACATACACTGCAAAATCCGAATTAAGTTTGACCGACCTAGAAGGTTTTACCAATAACGAAAGAAAAGTAAAAACCGGTTTTCAATTTATGATTGGTTATACCATCAAAGATAGAATCCACATCGATTTAAAAAGAGAATTAAACTTCAGTGGCACAGGTGATGACTATAAGTTCAATCACAAGAATTTGAATCTAAAATCAATGCCGCATACATTTTCACTTAGTGCTTCTATTTATTTATAGAGATCAGAGACTTGAGACTAAAGACTAAAGACGAAAGATCAGAGACTAAAGACAAAAAATTAAATACGATTAAAATTATTATTATGAAAAATTTAATAGCAATAGCCTTAACCATTCTAGCTACTTTTTTTGCATCAAATTTAATTGCACAAGATCAAAGCTATAATGAAAATCAAAGAATTATTGTTACCATGGATAATGGAGCAATCTATGAGGGAACAGTGTTGAGAGAAACAGAAACAGAATTAATTCTTACTACAGAAAACGCAAACATCAGTCTTCAAAAGAACCAATTTAAAAAAGTCGAAACTGTAGAATATGATGGAGACTTCCTTTTTAGAAATTCACACGGCACAAGATATTTTTATAGCCCAACAGCCATTCCTTTAAAGAAAGGAGAAGGCTATTATCAAAACCTAATGCTGGTTGCGAATTCAGCCAATGTTGGTATTACAGATAATATATCAATTGGAGGAGGATTTGAATTTATCTCAGCTATTTCAGGTAATCCAATTTTATTTTTGACACCAAAGGTTGGATTTCAAATAGCAGATAAATTACATGTTGGGGCAGGTGTAAGAGCCATATCATTTGATGGAGAATTTTATTCCACACCCTTTGGAGTCATCACCTATGGTACCACTGAATCAAATGTGAGTATTGCAACAGGTGCAAATATCACCTTAGGTAATCCAGAAAATTTTGGCTTTGGACCGACGGTTATTTCAGCTTCACATAGACTTTCAAATAGAGTGAGTATCATGACTGAAAATTACCTTTGGAAACTAAACAATGATTTTATTGGGGACGTCGTAGAAGGTAATGTAGTTTTATTTGGGGTGCATGGAGTGAGATTACATACCAGAAAAAGCACATTTGATTTTGGTGTAATGACAACCAACCTTCTTCAAGATTCTGACTTACCTGTTGATTACTTAGTACCAATACCTTACATCGGTTACTCCTACGCTTTTTCACTCGCAAAGAATAAAATATAGTTCAACTTTCTTGTTTTAATTTAATTGGGCTGTGCAAGTAATTGCACAGCCCCAATTTTCACTCGAAGATCAATCAAAGAACTTTTCCATAAAATAATTACAATGAAAAATATCAGAACGATAATGTGCTTACTTGCCATTTTTCTTGCTCCTTTCTTTCTGACAGCCCAATCAAGTCCTCAGGAAACAGATGAATTTGTTGTTATTAAGATGAAGAATGGTTGTATTTATAAAGGAGAAATTATAAATGAAACGGATGAGCAGATTGAGTTAAAAACTGCAATAACCACAATTCTTATAAATAAAAAGGAATACAAGACTATAGCTAATGATATTTTAGGAGAAGCTTCAAGAATAAATGCTTCCAAATATTTTCATAGCACAACTGGAATCCCTCTTAAGCCAGGAGAAATATCTGCCCAAAACATTCTTGTATTTTATAATCGAGCAAACATTGGACTTACTAAAAATCTATCATTAAGTGCTGGCTTTGAATTAATGACGCTTGCAACTTTAGATCCTTTTTATCACATATCACCAAGCTTAACTGTACCTATTGGTAAGCATGTACATGTAGGGGTTGGTGTAAAAGCTGCTGGGTTTATATCAGAAACCTATGTATCCAGCTTTGGCAAATTGACGATCGGTAATTCCGATACAAATTTTAGCATTTCTTCAGGTATTAATATTTTAAGTCCTTCGTACTACGAGAGTAGACAGTCCTTGACCCCAATAGAATTTTCCGGTGTGATTAAATGCAATGATAGATTTAGTATCATTTCTGAAAATAGGTTTTGGCTAGATAATTCTGATGATTTATTGACTGAATTTGTCGGACCTAAGCCGTTCTATCTCGGAATACATGGCGTAAGAATAAACTATAAACGAAGTGCCTTCGATCTAGGATTTATGAATTGGCATTCTTTTGAGAGACAATTTAATCTCTTAGATTTTATTGTACCACTACCACAACTTTCATATTCATATGCCTTTTCCTTAGGAAGCAATAAAAGGTAATTGCTTGTAATTGATATAGCTTGTAATTGATATAGGATGTATGATATAGGACTTGCATTTTGACATTTGACTTTAGAAATTGACTTTTTGATTTCAAACATCCAACATCCAACATCCAACATCAAATTTTGACATTTGACTTTAGATTTTTGGTTTGAAACATTTAACATCCAATTTTGATTTCTGACCTACGTCTATTATCAGAACGTGGATTTTGTGGATTGGTGGATAAAATAAATTTTGTTGTGTACTTGCTTGTAAGTGGTGCTGTAAATTTATTTTTAATCATAAATCATAAATCATAAATCATAAATCATAAATCATAAATCATAGATCAAACATCCAACATCAAACGTCAGGAATATGTAAACTGAGACGGAAGTCTCAGCTTACATATTCCTCCTATATTGCCCCCCAACCTTATACAAAGCATTCGTAATTTGCCCAAGTGAGGCAATCTTAGAACATTCCATCAGATGATTGAAAAGATTTTCATTACCCATCGCAGCCGCTTGAAGACTCTTCAAACTTTCTTCCAAGGTTTGTTTATTTGCTACAGACATTCTTTCTAGAGTTGAAATCTGTCTCAATTTTTCTTCTTCAGTAGCTCTGATGACTTCTTTGGGAATCACTGTAGGAGAACCTTCTTTCGATAAAAAAGTATTGACACCTACGACAGGGTATTCGCCATTGTGTTTCAAAGTTTCATAATGTAGACTTTCTTCTTGAATTTTTCCTCTTTGGTACATGGTTTCCATTGCACCCAAGACACCACCTCTATCTGTTATTCTATCAAACTCAGCATATACTGCTTCTTCTACTAGATTGGTAAGCTCTTCTATAATAAATGAACCTTGTAATGGATTTTCATTCTTTGCTAGACCCAATTCCTTATTGATGATCAACTGAATCGCCATGGCTCTTCTTACACTTTCTTCTGTTGGAGTAGTGATAGCTTCATCATATGCATTGGTATGCAGCGAGTTACAATTATCATAGATGGCATACAATGCCTGCAGG
>CALHKJ010000506.1 GCA_938033975.1 uncultured Saprospiraceae bacterium
TATTATTGACTTACAAATTCGATGGGAAGGTTGTACATTCGTCTTACCGTTAGATGCATTTGAATAAATGTTAATCGACGTGCAACCTTACAATAGAAATTCTGGATATATAGGTTAGAATTAGTTAACCTAAAGCAATGATCTTTACATGATATACCTTAAGTCCTACCTCAAATCTGTGGTGTGTTTTCTATTCATAATAGTAAGCTATCCGTCATTATCAATCTCTCAATGTAATATTGAAATGACAGCGGAAGTTGTTAATTGTAGCGATGCACTAAATACCTTCAATGCACTTATTACAGTCAGTGGGACTGGTGTCGGAAATTCATTTGCCTTGGGTGGAAACGGTGTTAGTTTTGGAAGCTTTGCTTATAGTTCATCACCTATAGAAATAGGTCCATTTAGCAATAATGGTACGACCTATAATTTTGCTGTAGTGGACAACACAAGCGTACTTTGCTTTGATGAAGCTCAAATTCTTCCTTTCGAAAATTGCCCAGTGGAATGTATTCTAGACATTGTTGATGTCGAATTTCTTGTTTGTGATGGCCTAGAAAGATACGTAAATGTATACATTGAAAACAATGCAAACGTATCAGAAAACTTCACCTTATTGATTAATCAAGTTCCTCAAGGTGTATTTAACTATGGTCAGGACGTATATACAATTGGACCATTAGAAGGTAATTGTGCAGAAGGAATTGCTGTAAATGCATTTGATAACTTCGTAAATAATTGTTCGGATTTCTATTGGCAACCTGGACCTTGGTGCTGCCCTGATGAATGCACAATTAGTGATGTAATTGTAGATTCTTATTGTATTAATGATCAACTTGCAGGCGTAATTGTTGACTTTAATTACAATGGAGCCTCCAACGAAAGATTTGAGATTCTAGTGGATGATGTGGCTGTAGATACCTCTTGGGTTTTTGAATTCCCAGATACAATTTTTTACAACTTTAATGGTCTGCCTCCAGAAAGTATAACACAAGGAGTTGGTATAAGCCATGTGGCTAAACCTAATTGTGGATTTTATGACAACTATACCTTTGCTTGTCAAACGACTCCTCCTTGTTCTTTTTCAAATGTGGTTTTGAGTCCAATTGCCTGTGTTGGAGAAGATAATTATTCTCTAGGAATTGATTTTCAAGTGCAATCGGCTACTAGTTTATTTTTTGATGTCTATTCTGCAGGACAATATCTTGGAGCATATATGTATGCTGATCTACCAATTGTGATTGAAAATTTCCCAGCACGTGATGCTGAATATGATATCATTACCATTTGTGACAATGGAAATAATAGTTGCTGCGAAACAGTTGAGTTTATGGGACTTGAGTGCGATGCTCCATGCGAGATATTCAACTATTTTGTCGAAGCTCATGAATGTGACACACAAGGCCAATTCAACATGTATCTCCAATTTGAAACCACAAATGAAGGCGAAGATGGATTTATAGTAAGAGGAAATGGAATTGTTTATGACACCTTTCAATACAGTGAAGCGGGTTGGTATGTATTTGGCCCATTGACTGCAGATTGCGAAACAGATTTAGAATTTATAGTAATTGATTTGGAGAATACAGAATGCAGTGCAGAAAATGGTGTAGGCGTGATTTGTTGTGAAATCGAAGTTGAATGTGAACTTTCAAATTTAGAATTTGACCAGATTGAATGTGACGGAGACCAACTAAATCTATTTTACAACTTTGATTTTACTGGTACAACAAACGATTTTTATGATCTATTTATCAATGGAAGCTTTGTTGACTTTTATGAGTTTACCACAAACCCTCAATCACTTAGTTTTCCTTATAACGGAAGTGGAATTTTTGAGATGACCATCTGCGAAAATGATAATCCTGACTGCTGCATATCAAGCCAATTTGAAGGACCAGCATGTGAGGAGGAAGCATGTAATATTCGAGAATTTTTCATCGAAGCTCATGAGTGTGATGAGGATGGTTTCTTTGAAGTAGATCTAGAATTTGTTGTTGACAACCCTACAGCTAATAGCTTTAGTGTCTTTGGTGACGGCAACAATTATGGGAGCTTTGAATATGGTGAAACATTCTATACGGTTGGACCATTTGAAGGTGACTGTTCTTCAGTATACGAACTGGTAGTAGTAGATAACGAAGAACCGGCATGCACCTCGAATTTTTTATTTGTTGGACCCGTTTGTTGTGAAATAGAAGAATGCCTAATAGACGACCTCCTTGTAACACCAATTGAATGCATTGGTGACAATCTTTATAATGTGTCTATTGATTTTAATTCTAGTGGAGCTAGCAATGATTTCTTTGATGTGATTGTAAACGATGAGATAATAGGCTTTTACAGCCTTAATGACTTACCAATCATTTTGGACTACCCTGCCTCAGGAAATACAAATGACGTATTGAGCGTATGCATCAATGACAATGCTGATTGTTGCGCAATAGCAGAATTTCAAGCACTTGAATGTATCATGAATGTTGGAGATTGCGGAATCTTTGAGGTATTTGCGGAAGCATATGAATGCGATGATGAAGGAGAGTTTCTAGTTGATGTAGCATTTGACGTCGTAGATGGAAGTACCGCGGGCTTTGAAATAAGAGGCAATGGTATGTCTTATGGGGAATTCCAATATGGAGAGGATTTTTATACTATCGGACCTATCTCAGGAGATTGTGAAACCATTTACGAATTTATAGTTATTGATCTATCAGATGAAACTTGTTTTGGTGAATTTGTTTTCACAGAACCTATCTGTTGTGAAATAGAAGATTGCATGATCACAAATCTTGAAGCAGAAATAATAAACTGTGATTCTAGTCAAGAAATATTTTTTGTTAGTCTAAGTTTTGAAAGTGAAAATTTAGAAAGTCAATTTTTTGACGTAACTGGTAATGGCAATGACTATGGCTCATTTGGTTTCGGCCAAGATAGTTATACCTTAGGCCCACTTCCTGCAGATGGTGTGACTGAATATGAATTTATTGTATCAGATATTCTCAATGAAGAATGTTCCGCCGTTCTTGAATTTGGGCTTGTAGAATGCATTTCGACTTCGACTGACAACACAACAGAAATCAACATAAACATATATTATCAAAATGGTATTCTACATATTGATAATCCAAATAATTTATCTGTTACGAATTTGCACATTTACAGCTTAGTTGGTCAACAATTATTTAGTAAAAACAACATTTACGGAAGTGAATATTCTGCAATAAAAACACCGAATTTTAATAATGGAATCTATGTTGCTGTCTTACAAGTTGACGATAGATATCATAGTATCAAGTTCCCAATCATAGAATAATGTGGAAGGTAAAACCAAGTCTTGAAGTTTTAAATCAGATGGTACCTAATACCATGATGGAATCTATCGGGATAGAATTCACGGAGGTGGGTGATGATTTTATAAAAGCTACTATGCCTGTTGATAAAAGGACCAAACAGCCAATGGGTCTATTACATGGAGGTGCCTCAGTTGCTTTGGCTGAAAGCTTAGGAAGTATAGCTGCTTTTCTAACCAGTGATGATCCTTTCAGCACATCTGTTGTTGGGGTTGAAATAAATGCAAATCATATCAAATCTATTCAAAAAGGTATAGTAATTGGAACGGTTACACCTATTAAGGTTGGACGAACCATACAAGTATGGCAAATCAATATCACAAACGAAGAAGACGAATTATTATGCTCTTCTAGACTTACGACAATGTCATTCAAAAAATAAGTTCATTTAAGAAGACATATATATCACTTAAACTACTTAATAGTAGTTTCAAATCAACATGAACTTCTATATTATTTTAAATTTGCGGCAATAAAACGTCAAGTAAAAATTAAAAAATGAAATTTAGGTTAGTAGTAGCATTGATGCTCATGAGCTTTGCCTCATTTGGTCAATCAAATTTAAATATTGAATTAGTTGCCAATGTAGAAGTCGGTGAAGCCGGAAACGATATTTGGGGATTTGTAGATAGTAACGGCTTGGAATACGCAATAATGGGTTCTTCGACTGCTACGAGAATTTTCTCACTTGAAGATCCTACTAATCCAAACCCAAGAGCGGTCATCTCAGGCGCTACCTCAATTTGGAGAGACATCAAACACTATGATAATTATTTATATGTGACAACGGATGAAGGAAATGATGGTTTGTTGATCATTGACATGACAAATGCTCCTGAAGTAATTGAACATAGATTTTGGACTCCGGCTCTTGATGCAGGAAGTGGTGCTGACATTTTAGCACGATGCCACAATCTTTATATCGATGCAGAGGAAGGATGGTGTTACTTAGCAGGTTGTAATATTGGACAAAGAGGTGTTTTAATTTTGGACATCCATACTGATCCACTCAACCCTATTCATGTTGGTTCGACCAATGAGTTTTATAGTCATGATGTTGTTCAACTTGGAGACAAAATGTATTCGTCCGAAATCCAAGATGGACATTTTTCTGTGTATGACATTTCTGATAAAACAAATCCACAAAGAACAATTTTACAAAATACTTCATCCAACTTTACGCACAATGCTTGGCCATCTGATGATGGTGCATTTTTATTTACCACGGATGAAATGCCAAATTCTTTTGTAGACGCATATGACATTTCAGATCCATCTGATGTGAAATTTGTTGATAGCTTCCAACCACTTGAAACAGCAGGTAGCGGAGTGATTCCTCACAACACTCACTACGATGATGGCTACCTTGTTACCTCTTGGTACACAGATGGTCTTGTGATTGTTGATGCAAACAAACCAGATAACCTTATAAAAGTTGGGGCATATGACACATGGCTTGGTGGAGATGGTGGATTTAGAGGATGTTGGGGAGCTTACCCATATTTGCCTTCAGGTCTTATTTTAGCTTCGGATATCAATAGTGGTCTATATGTATTTTCATCAAGCGTGAATCGTGCTTGCTACTTGGAAGGAAATGTGGTTGATAGTGAAACTGGCCTAGCTATAAATATGGCGAGAGTAGAAATCCAAGCAGATCAGACAGCATTCGGAAATTCAAATGCTGCTGGTGTTTTCAAAACAGGATTGGCAACTGCAGGTAGCTATTCAGTAACAGCGACTCACCCTGATTATTTACCAGGTCAAGTTAATGTAGAATTAGAAAATGGAGTTGTTACTAATCTTACAATAGAATTAGAAAAACTACCTTCTTTCAATTTTGTAGGAAATGTTGTAAGATCAACAAATGGAAACCCAATTGAAGGAGCCAATATTATAGCTGTCTCCAACACAAGAGAGATTGAAGCTACTTCTTTAGCAGATGGCTCATTTGAAATCACATTATTTGAAGAAGATTATACTTTTTTCGCTGCTGCTTGGGGATACAATGAGATTGAGTTAAGCAATTTTAACCCAACTACGGACTCTGCACTAATTCTTGAATTGGAAGAAGGTTATAAAGATGATTTCTTTCTAGATCAAGGATGGACAGTTACTTCAGGAGCTGAACTTGGAAATTGGGAAAGAGCAATTCCAATAGGAACAAACGGTGCTGGCCAACAATTGGCACCTGGGGCAGATAGTCCTGATGATGAATTTGGAGAGTATGCCTATGTCACTGGAAACGGTGGTGGAAACGGAGGAGCCAATGATGTTGACAATGGCACTACTATACTTACATCTCCGCCTATGGATTTATCAAACCTAAGCTCACCAATAATTTATTTCTCTTACTGGTTTACAAACACTGGCGGATTAGGTGACCCGGTAGATGATGCTTTGGTGGTTAGATTATCAGATGGAGCAAACAATGTGGAAGTTGCTTCTTTCAATGAGAATCTTCCTCAATGGATTAATACATCAATTGACCCTAGTCAATTCTTTGATGACTTAAGTAACATTTCAATTGGCTTTCAGACAAGCGATACAGATGACACTCCCCATTTGGTAGAAGCTGGAATTGATAAATTTTTTGTACTCGATGGCTTATCAAATACACAAGAATTGGTTGAACTTGAGGTCAAAATAAATCCAAATCCATTTACTCAAGTGATTACTATTGAAAGCTTCGAAAATGAAGTTAATCAATTCGTCATAAGAGATGCGCTTGGTAGAGAAGTTCTCAAAGGGACAATCTCCCAAGGCATACAGGAAGTAAATACAAGCTCACTTTCAGAAGGAGTATACTACATTCAACTGAATGGAAAAGAAATAACTGGATCATCACAAAAGATCATAAAAATTTAAGTGATTGATTTACAACGATTTAAAAGGAGTTTGAGCAATCAAACTCCTTTTTTTTGTCGCAAGAAATACATACTGTAAGTACACATTACAATTAAATGTCATTAATTTTGTACCAACAGAAATTACAACAAACACAGACTATGAGGTATCTAACAGCAATCTTTTGCTTCCTGTCGTCCATTGGCCTTGCTCAAATAAATCTCAACCTTGACTTGGTGTCGAGAACTGATGCATTTGAAGGAGCAAATGATGTATGGGGATTTGAGCACAGTAACGGAACTGAATATGCCATTCTAGGCACCAGATCAAGTGCAAAAATATATTCACTTGCCAACCCTACCTTCCCTCAAGAGGTAGCAATCATCCCAGGACCAGTTACTACTTGGAGAGATATAAAAAATCACAATGATTATGTCTATGTCACAACTGATGGTGACAACTTCACTGCTGGCTTAGTGATTATAGATATGACTAATCCTGATAGTATTGAATCCAAGGTATGGTCAGAACCTTTATGGATTGGCAATACAATTGACTCCTTAAAAGCATGTCATAATCTTTATATAGATGATGGCTTTGCCTACTTAGCAGGTTGCAATATCTCAGCTGAAGGAGTTATAATTTTTGATATTGATA
>CALHKJ010000507.1 GCA_938033975.1 uncultured Saprospiraceae bacterium
TCAAAATACTTCTGATATTCATCAAGTGTTGTGGCACCAACTGTTCTTATTTCTCCTCTTGCCAATGCTGGTTTCAAAATATTTGCAGCATCCATCGCACCATTTCCTCCACCTGCACCAATCAAGGTATGAATCTCATCAATAAAAAGTATAACCTCTCCATCCGAAGCGTTAACTTCTTTAATCACTGCTTTCAATCTTTCTTCAAACTCACCTTTGTATTTTGCTCCTGCAATCAAAGCAGCCATATCTAAGACATAGATTTGTTTTGATTGTAAATTCTCTGGAACATCTTGCTTAACTATTCTCCATGCAATTCCTTCTATGATAGCAGTTTTACCTACACCGGCTTCTCCAATAAGAATTGGGTTGTTCTTTTTTCTTCGAGATAGGATGTGTAGAATTCTTCTTATTTCTTCATCTCTTCCTATAATTGGATCAAGTTTGCCTTCTTCTGCCCGCTTGTTTAAATTGATGGCGAATTTATTCAGTGAATTATACTGATCATCGCTGTGTTGGTCATCAACTTTTCTTCCTTTCCTCAATTCGGTGATAGCTGCCTGCAAGTCTTTTGATGTTGCACCCATATCTTTTAGGGTTCTGGCAGTAGCATCCTTTCCATTTAAAATCCCAAGAATGATTAACTCCAGTGATATGTACTCATCTCCAAATTCTTTCATCATTTTTTTAGCTTTCGCTAAAGCAGCATTAGAATCACTAGTAAGAAATTGCTTTTCAGCACCTTTCACTTTTGGTATTCTGGCAATTTGAGATTGCAATTTGTCAATTAATGGCTTTAAGGAAATACCCATTTTCTCAAATAGAAAACTTGCTAGTCTATCATCAACTTCTACGATACCACGCAATAGATGTGAAGTATCTACTTGTTGCTGTTCCATCGCACCAGCCATCTGCTGTGCCTTCAAAATGGCCTCCTGAGCCTTTATTGTAAAATTATCGTATGTCATTTTTATAATTTGATTACAAGATAAGTTATCAAATCTTTTACCAATCTATGTTTGTGCAAGATATTAGGACATTCAGTCAATTTATTGGCTTTGGACTTGTCAAATTGTCAGAATTTAGCTCCTTTTCAATTCGAGCAAAAGCTTTTTATTTGATTTGAATATAGAGAATAAAAATCCTACAAACAATAAGGTCTTTAATCCAAGAGAGCCCATTAGATTTAAATTCAGCATATCAATTGAAAATGCAAAAAAGATCATCAGAAGAGAGAATCCCAGTAAGCTTAAAATTTTAGTAAAATCATATTTGATATGATAATGTTGTTTTCCAAAATAAAGAGCAAGTAGGACCATACTCGTGTAACATGCAAAGCTAGCCCATGCTGATGCTACGATTCCAATTTGCGGAAGCAAAAAAGAACTGACTGCAACAGTGATGATTACTCCTAAGATGCTTATTATACTTCCGTAAATATTTTTATCTGCAAGCTTATACCATATGGATACATTGTAATAAATACCAAGCATTAAAAAGGCTCCAAGTAAAATTGGAATAACAAATAAGCCTGCTCTAAATTTTGGACCTAAAATAAGTTTGAGAATATCCAAATAGTATACTAACCCAACAACCATGATTATAGCACAGATTACATACAAGCTTAAGACCTTGGCATAAATTTCTTTATCATTTTTGTTAGCTGCATTTTTAAAAAAGAATGGCTCAGCAGCATAATTGAAAGCTGTATTGAACATTACCAATAAAGCTGCTAACCTCAAAGAAGCAGTGTAAATTCCTGCTTGAGAAATATTCTCATAGGTTGTACCATCCAAAAATAACTGCTGTAGTTGTGGAGAAAAGTATTGATTGACACTATTGGCAACACCAACTATTATCAATGGCGCAGAATATAATACCATTTTTTTCCACAGTGTCCAGTCAATTTTGAAAGATGGTTTTCCAACCATAAAAAGTAAAAGGACAAAAAGTAAAAGACTTGATATAAGATTTGCAATAAAGACGAAATCAACATCCAGGGATAGACTTGTAAAAATTTGTTTTAACCAACCTCCATATTGATTTTGTGGATGATAAATTTCAAGAAAAAACAAGAGTAGAAGTATCGTCAATGCAATATTACCAATTCGCAAAAGCATGAAGGTCTTTGCTTTGTTTTCAAGTCTCAATTTTGCAAAAGGAAGTAAAGCCAAAACATCCAAACCAATGATAATAGCAAACCATCTAAAATAGTGCGGATATTCAGGTATTCCTAAATAGATTGAGATACTATTACTGAATAAGATAATTGACCCAACTAAAATTAGGGTGGTTAAAACCAAAGGAAAGAATGCTGAAGAAAAAGCCTTACTAAGAGAACCCTCTTTGCTACCAAAACGGAAAAATGCAGTATCTATTCGATATGAAAGTAGAACGATTAGTAGGGTTGCATAACCGTACATCAAACCATATAATCCATACTCATGAGAATCATCAAATCTGTAGGTCAGGTAAGAATTTAGGACCAAGAAATAAAGCACTCTTGATAAGATATGACCAACACCGTAGATAATAGTTTGTCCTGCAAACTGCCTGAGCAGTGACATATAATTTAAGTTTGATTTTAATCGATGACAAATTAGAGCAAATATGTTGTTTTGCCATATCTACATTAGGATATTAGTTTAATTCCTCTCTTAAACTTACATTTGTAAGCTAAATCTTATAAAATGATTGATGTAAAATTGCTAAGTGATTGTTGTAGAGTTCCTGGGGCACCGGGATTCGAACAAAGAGTGAGAGAGTTTATTATCGAACAATTGGAAGGCTTGGTTGATGATGTTTATGTAGATGCTATGGGAAGTGTTGTAGCAGTGAAAAATGGTGCAAGTGATGAAAGAGTGATGATTGCAGCACATATGGATGAAATAGGTTTCATTGCAACTCATGTCGATGATGAAGGATTTGTAAGGTTTCACACGCTTGGTGGTTTTGATCCAAAAACTTTAACTGCACAGCGAGTTATAATTCACGGTAAAGAGGATGTGATAGGAGTAATGGGATGTAAACCTATACACGTAATGACAGCAGAGGAAAAAGGAAAGGCACTGAAGATTAGTGATTATTTTATTGATACGGGTTTGCCTGCAGCTAAGGTGAAAAAGCTGGTTTATACTGGGGCACCTATCACAAGAGAAAGAGAATTGATTGAAATGGGTGAAATGGTGAATGCCAAATCACTTGACAATAGAGTTTCAGTATTTATTTTATTGGAAACTTTAAGAGCACTAAAAAATAAAAAAGTTCCTCATGATATATATGCAGTATTTACAGTTCAAGAAGAGATTGGATTAAGAGGAGCAACGGCTGCAGCGTCGGGAATTGATCCTGACTATGCTATAAATCTTGATGTAACTCTAGCCTACGATATGCCGGGTGCTGCACCTCATGAAAGAGTGACACATATGGGAGATGGCACCGCTATCAAAATCTTGGATGGAATGACGGTATGTGACTATAGGATGGTTGAGTTTATGAAAAAGACTGCAACTAAAAACAAGGTAAAATTCCAGATGGAATTGCTTCCTGCTGGTGGTACTGATACTGCAGGTATGCAAAGACATGCTAATGGTGGATGTATAGCAGGTGGAATTTCAATCCCTTGCAGATACCTACATCAGGTAATTGAAATGTGTCACAAAAAAGATATTAAGGCTTCAATAGACTTATTAAAGCACTGTTTACTAGAGATTGGAAAATTCGATTGGAGTTTTAAATAACTAGTTCTCTATTTTTTCCATATTGCCATTATCTGGCCAACCCATTCTTTCTTCGTAGCTAGGTATGAATATTCCGATAGAACTTGCATCTTGTCTTTCAAGTGAGACAAAGTTCCATACCTTTCCATTTGTCATTGATGTTGCTAAAACATGAGAAGTAGATAAGTACTTTTCTCCATTCAATTCTATGGTAAAGATCTGAGGTATAAAACAAAGCAGTTCTGCACCTGATGTATAAATTTCTCCTGGCTCCCCTACTTCACCACTGAGATACTTAAAGCCCATACTAGAAAGTGCCTTATAATCTGCAGCTATATCTTTCTTAACAAAATCAACACTACCACTCATTGAGATAATATTTGGGTGGGTCATAGTCGCAAGCTTATCAAAGTTTTGATCCAGATAAGCATCAATATATTCTTGAGTCATAGTCCTAAGACTCCCCTCTTCAGTTTGTGCTTGTATTGTTGAAAATGAAAGTGTAAGTAGAATAAATAGAATGTATTTCATGTCTCTAATTCTGAGTTAAAATAATGTTGTAAATGTAAGTCAGTCTGTTGAATCTAATCAACTGATTATGAAAAGTTTAACCAAAAAAAAAGCAGCTTGGAATTCAAGCTGCTTCTTGCTTTAGTTTATTTTATAATCCCAATTTGGCTTTCACCAAAGAACTTACATCTGTGGATGCATCTGCATACAAGACAAATCCTGTTGCATAATCAAAAATGAATGTGTATCCATTTTCAGCAGCAACATCATCTATAGCAGCTTGGATTTTGTCTCTGATTGGTGCTAAGAGAGTATTGTTTTTCTCTTGAAGTTTTTGCTGGCTACTTTGTTCAAATTCCATCAACTTAGCCTCCTCTTCTTTTAATTTAGCTACCTCCGTTTCTATTTGCTTTGGAGAAATTTCTCCGCTTGCCTGCTTTCTTTCCAATTCTTGATACTTCGTTTGAAGTCTAGCCAACATATCTTGGCCTTGCTTTGCCAATTGTTGTTGATAAGTTTCAAGATTTGAAGTCGCTTCTCTTACTTCTGGAATTTCTTCTATCAATTCTTGAGAATTGATGTATCCAAATTTCTGTGCATTCAATCCTAGTGAAATAAAACAGAAAGAAGCTATTGTAAATATTCGTATGAAATTTTTCATCTATTAATCAGTTTCTTAATTTAAATTATTGTCTTGTTATTTTAGTTTTCTCTTAATTTCTTCGGTCTTGTCAAATTCACCACTTGTGAATAAGATTCCACCAGTACTACTTTTATCAAAGATAAGATCAAATCCTTTTTCATTTGCATATTCTTCAATGGCTGCAAATACTTTGTCTTGTATAGGACTCACTAATTCTTGTCTCTTTCTAAAAAGATCTCCTTCTTGACCGAATCTTCTTTTTTGTAATTCTCTTACTTCCTTTTCTTTCGCAACAATCTCATCTTCTTTTTGCTTTCTTACATCCTCGCTTAGAAGTACTTGTTCCGCTTGGTACTTGTTGTACATGCTTTTGATTTTGTCATACTCTTGTGCTATTTCTTGCTGCCATGCTGCTGAAACCTTATCAATTTCCATTTGAGCATTTTTATAGTCAGAGAGCTCTTCAAGAATTGAAGCTACATCAACAATTGCTACTCTTTGAGCAAAAGTTGTGCCCATGGTAACAAACAATATCATAAAGACGCTTATATACTTTTTCATTTTCCTGAATTTAAATTGTTATCAAATACTTTTTTTCCTAAAGCTTTTTGATTCCTTTTTTTATCAAGGCGGTCAAAAATACAGCTTTTATCAATAAGACTTTTTATTCAACGTAAAAGTTCCAAAAGTCATATTGGCGAACATATATAAATAATATCCCTTTAAGCTGAAAATCAATGAGTTATATTAAATATCTAGTATTTTGTACTATGAAATTTAACCCTGTATTAACGCTTTAATAAGGACCATTAACCTTCTTCAATTGAGATTTTTGCTGATTTTATAAAATTCGTACTTTGCCATTAATTATAACCAAATGGCAAAGAAATTATTACTCTCTGAGCAAAAAGAAAGCATTCAAGATTTCTGGAAAGGTCTGCTTGAAGCAAACCAAATTGAACTCACCGAGGGTTTAAAAAATAAAATTCAGAAAAATAGACAGTATTTAGAAGATAGGCTTGAAACCAAAAAAGAAGCTCTTTATGGCATAAATACTGGTTTTGGTTCGCTTTGTAATATTGAAATAAAGGAGGACGAGCTTTCCGATTTGCAACATAACTTGGTTATGTCCCATGCCTGTGGCGTTGG
>CALHKJ010000508.1 GCA_938033975.1 uncultured Saprospiraceae bacterium
TATTTCATAAACATATAATCTTTAAGAAAATAATCACTATTTTCAACCATGCCCATATACTGCGAATTATTCCAACTAGTCATCCCCAAGAAAGTCCTAGAAGAAAAATATTCTGGTGGCATTGATCAATTCAAGCTAGATCATAAATGGGGAAAGAGTGTAGATCATGAAGACAACGAGTTAGTTTCAATTGCTTCAATGGAAAACGCTTTTCCTATTCCAAAAGGACTACATTATGATAAAGAAAATAAAACATCTAAGGATTTTGTTATTGTTGCGAGGTATGGAACTCCGCCATTGTCTTGGGAGGTAGAATGGTGTAAATCTAATCAAGCTTTCATATGGCATAAGGACTGCAAGCCTTCATCTTTTGAGAAAATGATGGAAGTTTCAAATATGACAGTAGATGCTATAAAGGAATCCCTGGAAAGTGGGGAAAAACTCTTGAAAGACATTTGGTAGACTATTTCTAAATTAAAACAGCATAAATAAAATTAGATTAAAAACAACCACTCTCAATCCAAAATCTTTAACTGATGCAAAAACTTTTCATATTTCTAATAATTGTCATTTCTACAAGTGCTTGCACTCAAAAAATAATGAGCCATTCAGTTCAACAAGAAATAGCTGAACCCGTTTCTGAAAGCAAAGTGTTTGCCATGGAAGATGGAGAATATATCCTTGTTAGCTCCAATGACAAACTAGTTCCTGTGCAGGGGGAAGAACAATTTTATAGAGACATGTATACAAAAATGCAATACCCAGCAAGCGCTCGAAATAACAACATTCAGGGCACTGTCATGTTTGAAATATTGATAAATGAACTTGGACAGGTCAAAAATATTGAAAGACCAAATTCACTATCACTGGATTGTGACATTGAAGCAGAAGCTGCTATAAAAAGAGGTTGCAGCAAAGGATTTCAACCATTCATTTTTAACGGCACTGCAGTCAATATTAAATACTTAATACCGGTGAAATTCAAATTGAGATAGTGTGCTTTAAAAAACCTACACAATTCTATTGCTTCAAGCCCAACAAAGGATAGTTTTATAAAAACACCACTCGCTCCCAAAACATCAACTCCCCTACTTGTACTTTTAAAAAATAAATTCCTGCTCGGAGTTCTAGCCTATCAAAAATATATTGGGAAGCATTGATTTCTTCTTGATGGAAAGCAAGCTTACCCCTCCCATCAAAAATTTGAATAGAGTTAATGGAATTCTTTTCTGTTTCTATCAAAAGATAATCACTCATAGGATTTGGACTCAACAGTAGTGAAGATTTGTTCTTTTCTATTTCATGAGTAGCTGAGGTTATTGGCAATTCCAAGCTTATCATCATCCGTGGAATTATATACTTCATAAGCGTATCAATGTTTGCTCGTGCTTTCTCTGCAGACATGTTTTCATTAAGTTGCAAAGCTACCTCATGATAAGTTCCTCCATTTGGATGCGCTGCCATATTCCAAGGCATATTTATTAATCCTGATGGTTCCATTGCTTCTGGATCCCACCAATCTATCACAACTCCTTCATGAATGCCAAGACTATTTGGATCTTGTGCATAAGGAAAGACACCTTCATAATATGGATGGTCTGCCAAGACAGAATTTGTAATGGCCAATTCGGTAATTGGATCAAAAAAATTGAAGTCTTTCCATTTTTGATTGATGCCATTTGACTCTTGATATTCACCAATTTTTTGAGAACCTTGAATGTTTACCACTGGATCAAACGGTGCAACAATTAATGGGAGATCATTGTATGGAGTAAATAGATCGTTAATTGACTGAATGGAAATACATGGTACAGTCTGATCTTCCAACCAGGAAATATCACCAACTCCTCCGCCAATATTTATCCCTAATTGAAAATCAGAATTATAATCTGGATGGTTTGGATAATTTAAAGTATCACCTTCCAAAAAACCTAGGATTGATTCAGGTGCGATGGCTAATTTTTTAGCTTCTATATCTCCTGCATACAAGGTATCAATCATTGCCGTTTCTGGAATACCATCTGAGTCTAGATCCAAAATAAATTTAGTTGCGGGATTAGTTGTATTGAGTAACTCACTATAATCATCAAGACCTACCATTCCCAAAACAATATATCCGCCTGCACCTACTCCAAGACAAGAAATGTTGTCACTATCAATTCTAAAGGGATTACTTTCTTCTAGTTCTGTGCTTTTGAAATATCGTATGGCTGTTCTGCCATCTTGTATACCTCGATACAATGCTTGTATAAAACCAGTTGCCCTGGCAGCTTGAGTTGCTGCAAGAGGATTCCACCCTAACCTATAAGAGACAGATACTGCAACAAATCCTCGTTTCGCAAGTTGAGTACAAAACTCAACAACTGATGAATCTTTTCTCGAACCAATAATTTGTCCATTGATTACTGGTGGCAGAAAGTTACCAGAATGGAAAACCAAGACCAAAGGTCTGTCTTCCATTTCGTCGCCAGCGGGTTCATAGACATCACAGATCAATTCTTCTAGCTTGGCCTCTTCGACAAATTGAAAAAGCACCGTTGCATTCTCTCCATATACTACATCTTCAGTTACATCTACCTCCGTAAAGATTTCCGTTGTGTAGCGTTGAGCAGATAAGACATTTGCCGTGAGCATAAATAATATAGAGATATAAATTCCTTTCACTTTGATTAAGTTAGGGAATATTCTTGGAAATTAGGTATTGAAGGATAAAATCATACAAATACAAAACTTTACTCGTTCAATATCTTTCATTCATTATTTTTCAGCAGCAATTTTTTTGAATACACCGATCTTGGAATCAATTTCGGCACTCATTAATACAGATAAAGATTTGGTCTTTTCAAAATACCCTAGGACTATTTTTAAAATTGAAATTAATGGTAAGGCTAGGATAACGCCAGCAATCCCCCAAAAGGATCCAAAAAATACAAGAGCAAAAATTGCAAACAAAGGATTGATGTCAACCTTACTTCCAACTATTTTAGGTGTGATGAAATTTCCCTCTATTTGTTGTATCACCAAATAATAAATAATGACAGCATAGGGCTGCCAACTTGCCTCCGCTGTAGATAAGGAAAACATAAATGGCAACATTCCACCAAGAAGAGTTCCTACATATGGAATAACCGCTAATATGCCTCCTAAGGTACCCCAGAATATTGGGTACTCTATACCTATGATTGCCAAACCAACTGTGTTTAAAACGGAAAGAATTATGATGACC
>CALHKJ010000509.1 GCA_938033975.1 uncultured Saprospiraceae bacterium
CAACCGACATCACCTCCCTTGTCATGGCATGTGAATTAACTGGTTGTACCCCATTGGCTAGAATCAGAAGTGTAGACAAAAAACTAATTCTTCAATTTCTCGATGCAGGCGTGATGGGTGTAATGATGCCAGGCATCGATAATGTAGATGACGTCAAAGCCCTGGTGGAAGCCATAAAATATCCGCCTTATGGCAAACGTGGTCTCGGCCCCATCAGAGCTTCAAGATATATGCAAGGAGACCTTAGCCAAGAGGAGTATGTCACAAAAGCCAATAGTGAAACAATGGTGCTTCCACAAATAGAAAGCATGGAAGCTGTCAACAATTTGGACGCGTTGTGCAAAATTGATGGAGTCGATGGATTCATCATTGGACCGAGAGATCTGGCCATGTCCATGGGTTTCTATGATGGCCCAAAACATGAGGAGGTTAAAAAAATGCTGGCCCACATATTTGATACCATCAAAGCAAGTGGCAAATTTTATGGGACGGTGGCAGGTACTCCGGAGGCTGCGCAAGAACTTGTAGACAAGGGTGCAAGCATGATACTCAATTCAGTACAGGGGCTCATTAAGGTGCAAGCCAAAAACTTTTTACAAAATAGACAAGCTTAGAAAACTTTATTTAATTCTAAATCAATATACCATGCCAGCACTAGTAGTACTTTATAATATCAAAGATCAAGAAGCCAAAGAGGCATATGAAAAGTGGGCTCAAACTACAGATGTCCCGACTGTAAAAGGTCTCACTTCCGTAAATGATTTTAAGGTCTATCGATTGAACAGTATAATGGGATCAGAAGAGACTCCACCCTACCAATATTGTGAAGTAATTGATATCAATGATATGACCAAATTGGGAGAAGAACTTGATAATGAAACCATGAAAAGAATAGCTGGAGAATTTCAAGCTTTTGCAGACAATCCAGTCTTTATTATTTCCGAGCAATTTGCCTAAGCGAAAAAAAAATAAGAGTAAAAGAAATGAAGAATCTAAAAGGAAAAACTGCCATTGTTACTGGTTCGGGAAGAAAGAAAGGGATTGGAGAAGCCATTGCAAAGCTTCTAGCCAAAAGAGGATGTAACGTAGTTATTTCAGACATTGGAACTGCAACTGGCAAACATTTTAGCAAGACACACATCGGTACAACTTCTGAAATGAAGTCCATTGTAACAGAAATCAAAAAAGCAAAAGGCAATGCAATCGCCATCGCTTGTGATGTCAGAAAGTCAAAACAAATTGAGGCAATGATTGCCAAAACTGTAAAAAAATTTGGCAGTCTTGACATCATGGTCAACAACGCAGGCATCGGATACATCATGGAGCCTTTTACAGAATTCAAGGAAAAATCTTGGGATGCAGTAATCGATGTAAATTTGAAGGGAGCCTTTCTTTGCTCTCAACATGCTGCAAGACAAATGACCAAACAAGGTAAAGGTGGATCCATCATTAATATCGCTAGCCAAGCTGCGAAGTCCGGATTCCCATTTGCGGCAGCGTATACAGCTTCCAAACATGGCATGATAGGTCTTACTAGATCTAATGCAGTCGAACTAGGAAAAGATGGAATCAGAGTAAATGCGGTGTGCCCCAACCATATCACTACTGGTCTGGGTCATTGGCAAAACAAGTTCTTCAGTGACAAATTAGGTCTTGACTACGAAACATACCTACAGGGAATTGTAGATCGAAATCCTCTGGGACGAACTGGTCTTGTGGAAGATATTGCAAAAGCTGTAGCCTTTTTAGCCTCTGATGAGGCTAGCTATATAACCGGTGAGGCAATGAATGTAAGCGGAGGAGAAGAGTATCATTAAATAAAAAATTAAAGTTTGAAATTAGGAATCGACATTGGAGGAACCTTTACAGATCTCGTGCTGTTTGATGATCAAACCAATGACTTAAAGTTCACCAAATCACTGACAAGTTACCCAGATCCAACCATTGGGATATTCAATGGGATCAAAGACTTGGAAAAAAAATTTGGGATGTCCTTGGACAATCTTGAAGCCATTGTCCATGGAACTACGCTGATCACCAATGCGGTCATAGAACGAAAGGGTTCAAAAACTGCTTTTATAACTACTAAAGGATTTGAGGATGTCTTGGAACTTGGTAGAGAATTGAGATATGACATCTATGACCTTAATCTAAGCATGCCAAAACCATTGGTGCCTAGAAACCTAAGATTTGGAGTGAGTGAAAGGATAGACAATAAAGGCAAAGTACTTACTGCGCTTGACAAATCAGAATTAAGAGAGATTGCAAACAAACTAACGGAAGAAAAAATTGAAGCAGTAGGGATATGCCTGCTCAATTCATTTGCCAACACTGCTCATGAGGAAGCAATTGGTGAGTTTCTTCAATCAAATTTTCCAGATTTATACTTTAGCCTTTCCTGTGAAATCATGCCTGAGATCAGAGAATATGAAAGAAGTTCGGCCACTGCAATGAATGCATATGTGCAACCACTTACTGATCAATATCTGGAAAAATTGCGCATCGATTTGATTGACAAAGGATTCACGGGTAAAATACACATCATGAATTCTAGCGGTCGACTGACCACCATCGATGGAGCAAGAAAATCACCCATTCAACTTTTAGAATCTGGACCAGCAGGGGGTTCTATGGCCGGCGTCTATTTTGGCAAGCAAAAAAATATTGACAATCTACTTTGTTTTGATATGGGTGGAACCACTGCAAAGGCTTCTATTATTTTTGAAGGCCAACCAGAGATTACAAATAATTTTGAGGCTGGAAGAGTAAAGAGATTTAAAAAGGGAAGCGGATTGCCGGTACGAATACCTGTTATAGATATGATTGAAATCGGAGCTGGTGGTGGAAGCATAGCTCGCGCTGATAAACTGGGTCTACTTACAGTAGGTCCAGATAGCGCATCCTCTACCCCCGGATCGGCATGTTATGATCTAGGTGGTGATTATCCTACAGTTACAGATGCTGACTTGGTGCTAGGGTACCTCAACGAAAACTATTTTCTTGGAGGGACCATGAAATTGAACAAACAAAAATCCTATGAGGCGATAGAAAAACATCTATCCAAGCCACTTGGAATAAGTGTCGAAGAAGCAGCAATGGGAATCCATAGGATTGTCAATGAAAATATGGCCAATGCTACAAGAGTTCATATTCTTGAAAAGGGAATGGACCCAAGACATTTTAGTATGATTGCCTTTGGCGGAGCTGGACCAGTGCACGCCTTTGGTGTGGCAGAACTTGTCAATGCGCCAAAACTGATTGTGCCAGTGGGTGCAGGTGTTACCTCAGCAGTAGGTTTCCTACTCTCTCCTATTGCAAAAGAAAATATAAAAAGCTACATCAAAAACTTGAAAGAAATTGATTGGAATGAAGTAAATCGATTCCTTCAAAGCATGGAAGAAAATGGAAAAAAATTCTTGAAAGAATCAGACGAAAATGAGGAAAATATTACGGTAACTAGAGTTGTAGAAATGAGATATGAGGGTCAAGGTCATGAAATATCAATTAAGCTGCCAGATGGTGTTCTGAATGAATTGAGTATTGATGAAATTACCAGAAGATTTAACAAAGAATATCAATTTAGATACAACCGAAGTATTGACAATGTAGATTTACAGATGGTTACTTGGAAAGTACTTACAAGTGGATTGACTCCCAACTTACAGGTTAGACAAAGTGACTTCGATAATGTAGAGAAAGACCCACTTAAAGGGATGAGAAGTGTGTATTTTCAGTCCACAGGGTATCTAGATTGTCCCGTGTACAATCGATACCTGATGCCAATTGATTTTAATGAAAATGGACCCATGATCATCGAAGAAAAGGAAAGCACAACGGTCATTGGATTGAACTGCTCCGTGAGTATTGATCAACATAAAAACATCATAGTAGATTTCAAATGAGTTCAAAGTACGACTTGATAATTATTGGTGCTGGTACTGCTGGTATGGCTTGCGCCATCGAGGCAGCTAGCATGGGTGCAAATGTCGCTGTCATTGAAAAAGACAGTAAACCTGGAGGAGCGATGCATTGGTCAGGTGGCCATATGAGTGCTGGAGGAACACAGCTACAAAAAAGAAATAACATAGAAGATAGCGTGCAAGCTCATCTAGATGACATATTCAGAATCAACAATCATTCTGGAGATCATGATCTGATTAAGTTGGCCGTAATGGAAGCCCCGCATACCCTAAACTGGCTGGACAATCTCAAATTTCCTTGGGCGCCAGAATGTCCGAGGATTATTTATGGACATGTACCCTATACCCAAAAAAGAACTCAATATGGAACTAACAAAGCCATCTCGATACATGAGACCATCTTACCACTTTGGAATGAATCAATAGCCTCAGGTAAACTTCAGTTTTTTTCTGACCATAGGTTCACTAGCCTTGAAAAAAATAGCGACAATTTTGATACGGTAATCTGTGAGCACAAAGGAAATCAAGTACGCTTTCACGGCACCAATATTTTGATTACCACAGGAGGTTATGGTTCAAATAAAAATCTATTTGCGCAAAAGCATGGCGATATACCTTTGAATAGTTCAACCTACCCAAACTCAACTGGCGAAGGAATTCAGATATTGGAAAAAAACAATGCTGTGTTTAGAATGGCAGATTTACATCTTCCAAGTTTGGGCGGCATCGAATTGGAACCAGGTTCTGGCAGATCAAATTTTAATGAAGCATG
>CALHKJ010000510.1 GCA_938033975.1 uncultured Saprospiraceae bacterium
ATCCACCTCTTCTTATATATTTTTTTGAATATCATTCTTATTCTATGAAGGTCCTCCATTGCTTGATCATTGGTGAGGTATTTATAATCCAGGGTTTC
Organism: uncultured Saprospiraceae bacterium; assembly: GCA_938033975.1. Taxonomy (GTDB): domain Bacteria; phylum Bacteroidota; class Bacteroidia; order Chitinophagales; family Saprospiraceae; genus JAHDBF01. Next base: position 99 of record CALHKJ010000510.1, read on the forward strand.
TGGTGCAGAAGCTCCATTATACCGATACTCAACAATAATTTGATTGGAACGTAAGATCTCTGACAATTCATAGACTCTTGGTCTGGCAGAATAGCCTTCGGTTACAAATAATGTAGCTGCCTTTCTATCAAAATGAGAAAGAAAAACCCTTTGTTTGAAGGTTCCCAAGCTAGGATTATTGTGATCTATAGGTTGGTCAATATATAAAGTGTAGGCATTTTTAAAATGAGCAGAAGTTTCAGCCTTTTCGATACTTACTGAAGAAGGTAATTTCTTATTCAAAAACTGCAAAAAATCGTCTGTTTGGGCAAATAGTAAGCTATTTGTAAAGATTAAAGAGAAAATAATCCCCAAAGCTCTCGATACTCTCATATTTGGTCTCAAATTTGTTAAATGAATAAAGTAAATATACTTTATATAAAACATAGATATCAGATTTTAAAATAATGTATATTTGCAGCGCAGACAGGGTCGCGTGGCCGAGCGGCTAGGCAGAGGTCTGCAAAACCTTGTACGGCGGTTCGAATCCGCCCGCGACCTCAACCAAAAAAGCTCTTTCGACATAGTCGAAAGGGTTTTTTTTATACATATACCCGAATGAAGCTTGCTTAGATGAGGGATATGTATAAAAAAAATTTGGGCGCATAGCCCAAAGACTTTTTAGGTTGTATTCCAAAATAAGCACCGACGGATCGATGAAATCAATCCGCCCGCGACCTCAAACATTAAAAGTCTCTTCGACATAGTCGAAGAGGCTTTTTTTATGTGCATACATGAATTAAGCTCGCTTGAATGAGGGGATGTACATAAAAAAAATTTGGGCGTAAGATCAAAAAGACTTTTAGTGTTTGTATTCCAAAATAAGCATAACTCGGATCGATGAAATCAATCCGCCCGCGACCTCAACATTAAAAGTCTCTTCGACATAGTCGAAGGGGCTTTTTTTATGTGCATATATGAATCAAGCTCGCTTGAATGAGGGGATGTACATAAAAAAAGTTTGGGCGTAAGCCCAAAAAGAATATTAACGTAATCGAATTGCAATAATATTGAATAACCATAATCGATTCGAAGCTCCATCTCTACATCCTTAGGTGGAGAGAAGATTCTAATACCATTTCAACGAAATGGTATTAGAATCAGAGAGGCCTATTAAAAAAATCTGACATCTGACTTCTGAGATCTGACCTCCCACATCTGTTTCAAAAAAAAATTCCCCAACAAGGGTTACCTACCCCATTTTCCTACACTATACAATAAATCCACTAGTTGATAAGCATTCAGCTTTTAGGACGAACAGAAATAATGCACTAATTCCAATTAATCAATATGATCAATCAAAACTTAAAACTCATTATACCGGGTAGTAAAACGCTGGATTTTATTTCACTTACAGAAATAGTAAGATGTGAAGGACTACAAAACTATACAAGAATATTTTTGACCAATGGTCGATCAATAATAAGTAGCTCAAATATCGGAGTATTCAAAACTGTACTCTCTCAATTGGATTTTTTCTGCACGCACAAATCGCACTTGATAAACTTAAGACACATAAATAGATATCACAAAGCTGGTAATGTTGAGATGTCTGACAATTCAATTGTACCAGTGGCCAGAAGAAAAAAAGAAGGATTTCAGAATATCCTCACACAGTCTGCAGAAATTCTTTCAATTTCTGCCTAGCCAATCATTATAAAGCGGTGCATAAATTATCGTACGGCCCCAAAATCAAAGAGCCCGAAACGCTTTTGCATTCCGGGCTCTTAATTTTATTTACTAAAGTTTAAAAACCATACTTTAATCCAAAATTCAAGGTTGTCGTAGCTCTTGATGAAAATATAGATGCAACCAATCCCTTCATATGTAACTCTGTCATCAAATCAAGTTTATCATTGATTTTGTAGTATGCTCCACCAACCAATCGAACTGTACTATATTGTGGTCGTGGCATTGAACCAATTGTTCTTGATATCACTCCATCACCATATGAATATCGCTTCTTCAAGTAAGCATCAACTCCTAATCCAAATGATAATTTATTTTCAGGCTTGAAAATTTTTCTTACTCCAAAAACAACTTTAGGCTTTACTCCTACTTCCAGCCCTACATCTTCCAAACCAAATACAATCTGGTGATTTCCTACTAGTCTTCTTCTGTAATCGACTGCTAATCCTGTTTCTCCATTTAATATAAAAGATCCAGTTATACTATGCTTGTCAATTCTAATTGTTTCTGACTGCCCAACTACTGCTAAAGGCAATAAAAACATCGCGGTAATAATAATTAGGTTTTTCATAGTTTGATATTTTAATTGGTTTAGAAATTAAACAAAGGCAGCAGATTTAAACTGCCCTTGCTCTACAATTTTATACTCACTGAAAGTTTTTTTCTAAAAGCTAAATCACTTCTAAACAAGACCATTAAAGATTTTTAACTTGAACAAAAACGAATCTTTCAGTTTGTATATCTATAAGAGAGAAAGCATCATGAGATGGTTGCACAAGTGTGCATAAAAAATTCAACTAGACTTGAAAGCCCCTGTTTATAGGGGTATTTAAGAAAATTTTAATAATTCAAAACCAAGAGGTTTTGTTTAGAATTGCAAAACTACTTAGTCGAAACTTTCGTTTTGCTCATTCAGTAAATCGCGATATGCAGTAATCCAACGCAATTCACCAAAGCTCATTTTGAATGGCATCTTTAGAATCAGCTCAGTATAATTTAGATCCATATAGGCCTTAGAAACCTTTAGTGCTTTCTCAACTTTCTTTTCTTTCATCACATCAAAAATAGAAACCTTCCCTTCTTTGATAAGCTTAGAAATATGTGTCTCAATAGTACCTAAGGCCAAGCCTCTTTCCTTTGCAATGAGTGCGAGAGCTTTTCCGTCTTCAAACATTTCTAAAGTCTTAGTGTAGGTTTCTCCTTTCACTTTTTTCACTCTTTCCTTCTTTTTGGGCTTCGAAGATTCCAAACGTTGATGTTTCGGTTTTTCTATATTCAAGCTTTGCCCATTGTATTCAATGGCATAAAATTTTTCGATGATTTTCCAGATTGCATTTTCAACATTTTCAACTTCATCCAGATATCCTTTTGCCACAGACTTTACAGAGTACTCCGCACCATGGACAAAAATCTTCTTCAATATTTTCTCATGAATTTCATCTGTAAAATAATCGATAGCCTTTTGAGATCTTTCTATAATATGCGCATCATCCACTTCCTCATCTTCCATCATCAAAGAAAGTCGCTGAGAAAACGTATTGGCCACCCTAGCTATCTTGTCAAACTCATCCTGCAAATCATCAACCATGATCAAAGCATCTGTTTGACTTGGAATTTCTTTATCCAATATAACCTCTCGCCACATATTCAAATTGGCGGAAATTTTCTCAACAGCAAAACTCTTTTTAAATCTTTCGTCTCCATATATCTTTTTCTCCTCTGCCAACAAAGCTTGAAAGTCAACTTCGCTTTGTTGCTCCTTTGTAAAACGAACAATTCTTTGATCAACAATAATATTACTGAGATTTACCTTTGAAGATAAGTGCAATCCTTCCAATGATCTGCATCGACTCAAGGCAACATACATTTGACCAGAAGCAAAACTTCCTTCCAGATCAAGTATTACCTTATCAAAAGTTAATCCTTGACTTTTGTGTACAGTAACTGCCCATGCAAGCCTGAGAGGAAACTGAGTAAAACTTCCAATCTCCTCTTGTTCGATTTTTTCTGTTTCCGGATTGACGGAATACTTCATGTTTTTCCAGTCAATTTTATCGACTAGAATACTTTTGCCATCTGTTGTTTTAACGGTGATCAATTCATCACCAAGCTTTGTCACTTTTCCAATCTTACCATTGAAATACAATTCATCAGGATGATTTCTTATAAACATAACCTGAGCTCCTTCCTTAAGTGTTATATTCTCCAAAGTGGGAAAAGCGCTTTGCGGAAACTTACCAGATATCTTTGCTGACAAACTTTTTTCTTCACTTCCCAGACTAGACAATTCCTCTTGGTTTATCTTATCAGCTTTTCGATTGTGTGTTGTCAATGCAATAATATCGCTGTACTCTGGATCACTTATAAATCTTTTGTTCAACTCATCAACAATCGTTTGATCTCTATCACCTTCTCTGATTTTATTAAGTATGTCAACAAAATGCTGTTCTTCTTGACGATAAACTTTTTTTAGCTCGATGGTCAGCATCTTGGAACTTTGCCAAACCATAGAATCAAAAAAGTATGGGCTTTTGTAAAACTCATTCAGTACAGGCTCTACTTCCTGCCTGACAACTGGTGAAAGTTGAAACAAATCACCAATTATCAACAACTGAACTCCCCCAAATGGAGCAGGATTTCTTCTGATACGTCTAAGCGTATAATCAATGGCATCAAAAACATCTGCACGGACCATACTTATCTCATCTATGACCAACAACTCAAGCTCAAGTATCAAATCCAATTTTTCTCGATTGAATTTTTGATGCTTCACCAATTGATTCTGATCACAGAAAATATCTCCGCGATGATTGCTATATTTTATCGGCAAAAATGTTTTCAAAGGCAGAAATAGAAAAGAATGCAAGGTTATACCACCAGCATTGATGGCAGCCACACCGGTTGGCGCTGTAACCAAATATTTTTTATTCGTTTCTTTTAATATTTCCTTGAGTAAGGTCGTCTTTCCTGTACCTGCCTTCCCCGTAAGGAACATATTCCTATTGGTATGCAATGCAAAGTCTTTTGCCAAAGCTCGCTCAACATTTATCCCAGTCTTATCTATCTCGCTATGCATAAATTCAAAATTACTAAAACCATGAAGCAGTCAAATCAATCATAGCTTTAATTATTGTTGAAAAAAAGGAACTCAGGTAAACTCCCCAAAAGTATATTTATTTATTCAGGCAACCATTCATGTTCTATTGGCACATAAGCATATAGACAATCACACAAAAAATATAAACATGAAGAAATATCTACAAAGTCTATTATTACTTATCCTACCGCTCTTTGCCTTTAGTCAGAATACAGTAGTTGATATAATCGTCAATAGCCCAGATCACAACACGCTAGAAACAGCAGTAATTGCAGCTGATCTCGCTGGAACATTGAGTGGTGACGGGCCTTTTACAGTATTTGCACCTACGGATGCAGCTTTTGGAAATCTTCCACAAGGAACTTTAGAGACACTAATTGCCGATCCAATGGGTGATTTGACACAAATATTACTTTATCATGTCCTTGGGGCAAATGTTGCAAGCTCTGACCTTAGTAATGGTCAAACAGCTACAACAATAAATGGTAGAGATATAACCGTAACTATAAATGATGATGGAGTATTTATCAATGACGCAAAAGTAACAGTAGTTGATCTAGCAGCAGATAATGGGGTTGTTCATGTAATTGATGCCGTTTTAATTCCACCTAGAGTTACCGTAGTAGATGTGGTTGTTAATAGCCCTGATCATGAAACCTTAGAAGCTGCCGTTATTGCAGCCGACCTTGCCGAAACACTTTCAGGCGACGGACCGTTTACTGTTTTTGCTCCTACAGACGCAGCTTTCGCAAATCTGCCTGAGGGTACTGTTGAGGCATTACTTGAAGATCCAATGGGTGACCTTACTCAGATACTTCTATATCATGTTGTTGGAGGAAATGTCTTGAGCTCTGATTTAGGAGATGGCCAAAATGTAGCCACACTAAATGGAAAAGATATTATAATATCAGTAAATGATAATGGCGTATTTATAAATGATGCACAAGTAACTTTTGCAGATATCGAAACAGACAATGGAACTGTTCATGTAATTGATGCAGTTCTACTTCCACCCTCAAATACAGTTGTAGATGTAATAGTTGATAGTCCAGATCACACGACTTTGGAAGCAGCAGTGATTGCTGCTGACCTAGCAGGTACACTAAGTGGAGATGGCCCTTTTACTGTTTTCGCACCAACTGATGCCGCTTTCGCAAATTTGCCTGAAGGAACAGTAGAAGCATTACTCGAGGATCCTATGGGTGACCTTACTCAGATTTTACTCTACCATGTGCTTGGAGCAAATGTATTAAGTTCTCAACTTACCGATGGTCAAACTGCAACAACACTCAATGGTAGTGATATTACTGTTTCAATAAATGATGATGGAGTTTTCATCAATGATGCCCAAGTAACTTTTGCAGATATTGAAACAGACAATGGTACCGTCCATGTGATCGACGCAGTTTTACTTCCACCGACAAGAACCACAGTGGTAGATATCATAGTAGATAGTCCCGAGCACACAACTCTAGAAGCGGCAGTTATTGCTGCTGGTCTTGCAGAAACACTTTCAGGCGATGGACCATTTACCGTTTTTGCTCCCACAGATGCCGCTTTCGCAAATTTGCCTGAGGGTACTGTTGCGGCACTTCTCGAAGATCCAATGGGCGACCTTACTCAGATTTTACTCTATCATGTACTTGGTGCAAATGTATTAAGTACTGATCTTACTAATGGGCAAACAGCAACAACACTCAATGGAAGTGACATTACAGTATCCATCAATGATGATGGAGTTTTCATTAATGATGCACAAGTAACTTTTGCAGATATTACAACGGACAATGGTACTGTCCATGTTATTGATGCAGTTCTAATTCCTGAGTTGACTTCCGTCAAAAATATTGATGACTTTAGTTCAATTAACATTTTTCCTAACCCAGTTACTGATCATTTCACAGTAGAATTAAATGAAACATTTGATGAACCTATTAACATCAAATTAATCAATTTCAATGGCGTAGTTACAAATCAATGGAGCAATGTTATTGGCAATCAAACACTAACACCTGAAGGAATTACACCAGGAATATATATCATCGAATTATCAAACAAAGAGCAAAGATTTTACAAAAAACTAGTAGTTAATTAAATGTAAGTTGGTTAAAGTGGGGATTTATTCCCCACTTTTTTAAACAATTAGACGTAATTCTGTTTGTATGTATAGATAATAATGTCAGATCAAAAAAATGATATAGAAATAATACAAAAGATCATTTCTGGAGACCAGAAATCTTTTGACATACTATACAAGAAGTATAGTAGACTATATTTTTTGACCTGCATCAGATACTTCAAAAACAGACAAGAAGCTGAAGATCTAGTACAAGAGGCTTTTATCAGTATTTTCAAATCATTGAAGCAATATGACCACACAAAAAGTAATTTTTCTACTTGGTCAAATCGCGTAGTTGTAAATGTCTGTCTTCAACAACTAAGGAGAAAGAATATTTTTAGAGATGTCGATGATATTATTGATATTGCACAGAATGTGGTTGTAGAACCAACCGCAGTAGATCATCTAAATTTAAAAGATCTTACAAAGCTTATTTTAAATTTGCCAAAAGGCTATAGAACAGTTTTCAATATGTATGTCATTGATGGATTTACCCACAAAGAAATTGGGGACCAGCTTGGAATTTCAACAAGTACTTCAAAGACACAATTGATGAAGGCGAGAAAAATGTTACAATTAAATCTAAAAAGCACTGAACAACTTCCAAATGGAAGCTATGCCTATGGAAGATAGATATAAAGAATTATTCAACGATCCAAATTTAGGAAATGAGGATTGGCTAGAACCTAGACCTGAGTTACTCGGATCTATAAAGGCCGAGCTTTATCCTGTCAAAAAGGATAGAAGAGTTCTTTACATATTCCTAATTTTAGGAATCCTCACTGCTCTTTTTATTAGCTATTTTGTTTTTAGCTCGGAAAACAGTAATTCAGTTGGCGAACTAAACAATACAAAATTGGAAGAAACTTCTATTTCTGAAAACTTAGAAGTTTCAAAATCCATAGTTCCTATTGTTGAAGAAACTATAGAGGCTTCGGAAATCAATACCAGCAAAAAGGAAAGTACTGCAAAAAGTCCAATTTCAAATTTTAAGCAAGACAAAATAAATAATGAGATAACAAAATCTCCAATCAAGAAGAACAAGTTAAATTCTGAATCATACATTCCTGTTCTTTCTTCTTCCAAGCAAAGACCAAATAATTTTAATAATACAAGCCTAAAAGAAAACAAAGCTCAAAATATTCTTACAACAGAAGAGCTTGACCAAAATGTATTAAAATTCATAAGTCCTCTCACCTATTTAAAAACTATTAATCCAAAGTTTTTAGAATATACATTTGACAATCCAAATTTAAATCTTGCTGTCAAGAATTTTGATTCTTCTATAAAACTTGAAAATAAAAATTCCAAAGCTTGGGGGCTAGAAGTCGGATCTGGTTATATGATAACTGACTTCATCCTTAATTCAAATTATCTAGCTGCACTTAACCCTGCTGACTATACACAAGAACCTGGAACCGGTCAATACGTTCAACTAGGTATTTATAAAAACCTGAACGATAGACTAAGTTTAAAACTAGATGCTAGCTACAGTAGAACAGTATTTAATTCTGGCCATAATTCACAAGTTATTTATTCTTTGAGTGACGAAAATTTAGATCAGTCGATTAGATATGATATGCCTATGGCTACTCCATTAGGCTTTATAAATTCGGAAATTGTTATTGAAAGAGCATCTGGAAATATTGAGGACCAAACTGATATTGTTGTTGATCTCCAGAATCAACATAAACTTAATATGATCGACCTTACAGCTGGCGCAGACTTTAGCTTAATCAACAGAAACAAGCTCCAGCTAAATGTGCTTTCAAGCTATGGTATCACCTACTTGGTGAATGTAGAAAATGAGTTTAGATCCTTTACTCCAACTGTTTCTGGATTTAATTCTGGAGCTTCGCAGATAACAGCTGATCAAGAAAATATCAACTCTCTTTTACCTGTTTTTGATCTTGGAGTGAATGCCAAATATGAAATTAGAGAAGGAGCAAGAATAGGAATTAAGTATGTTTTTAGAAGCAATCTTAATCCAATTTTTGAATTGAATGATTTCAACTCAAGCATGAAAAGAAATCAAATCGGAATAAACTTCCAGTTAGATCTTAATTAATTTTTCTCAATAAGCTTTCTACTAGCTCAACCAATTTTGGAGCACTTTGATTTACTACCTCAACCACTTCCTCTAGTGTTGTTTCGGTTATCGCCTCAGGCGGGTAACATATATTTGTTGCAATAGAAAAAACCAAGACCTCCATCCCTGCATGATTGGCAACTATAACTTCAGGCACGGTAGACATCCCAACCAAGTCAGCTCCAAGTGTATGAAGCATTTTGTACTCTGCAGGTGTTTCCAAACTAGGCCCCTGATAGGCAATATAAATCCCTTCTTTTATTTCAGGACTTTCTGCTTTTATTAGCTTCCGCAAATTACTGGAGTATGCTTCAGACATATCAGGAAATCTTAATCCAAGTCGTTCATCATTTGGACCTCGTAAAGGATGCTCTGGTAATAAATTAATATGATCCTTTAGTAAGATGATTTCTCCAGCATGATAATTTGGATTCAAAGCACCAGCTGCATTACTCATCAGTAACCTATTTACCTTGAGTGCTTGTAATACTCGTATCGGAAAGGTCAACTCCTTGGTGGACCAGCCTTCATAATAATGCATGCGGCCAGCCAATATAAATATTAGAACTGATTCAATCTCAGCAACTAGTAATTCATTAACGTGAGTAGCGACAGTACTATGTGGGAAATGCGGAATATCAGAATAAGAAATGCGGTCAATCAATTTGACTTTGTCTAATAAAATAGAAGAACCAGTACCAAGAGATATTGCAATTGAAGGAACTTGATCAATTTTTGATTGGATGTATTCTGCAGCTTCAGCTGCCTTTTTAAAAATTTCATTCATCAATCAACAATCATCGTTTGGTGATTCAATTCCTGCTGCATTATGTTTTCAGGAACTTCTCGATATTCATATTGCTGGTTTCTTAATTTTGGTGTGAATCCAGCATCTCGAATTGCCTGTTGAATTCCATCTGCAGTAAATCTAAATTGTGCTCCTGCAGCTGAAACAACATTTTCTTCTATCATGATACTACCAAAATCATTTGCGCCAGCATGAAGACAAACTTGAGCCACCTTCTTACCAACAGTCAACCACGAAGCTTGGATGTTTTGAACATTTGGAAGCATAATGCGTGACATAGCTATCATACGGACATATTCATCTCCAGTACAACTATTACGAGCTCTTTTTATTTTCTTCAAAATTGTATCCTCATCTTGGAATGGCCAAGGAATAAAAGCAAGAAAGCCTTTTGCGTCTTTTGGTTTTCTAGCTTGTACTTCTCTTAGTCTTACATAATGCTCCATTCTCTCTTCATCCGTTTCAATATGACCAAACATCATTGTTGCTGATGTGGTTATATCCAATTGATGAGCCGCCTCCATCACATCCAACCATTCTTGTCCACCACATTTTCCTTTTGATATTAATCGACGCACCCGATCATTTAAAATTTCTGCGCCCGCTCCTGGTAAGCTATCTAAACCTGATTCCTTGAGTGCTTTTAGAACCTCAGTGTGTGATAATCCATCAAGCTTTGCAATATGTGCAATTTCAGGAGGACCAAGTGCATGCAGCTTTAGATTGGGATAAAGTGTTTTTAACTCATGAAATAGTGAGGTATAATATTCTAAACCCAAATCTGGGTGGTGGCCCCCTTGTAATAACAACTGCTCTCCTCCAAATTTGAAAGTTTCTTCAATTTTAGTCTTGTATTCCTCTATGGTAGTAATGTAGCTTTCAGCATGACCAGGACGACGATAAAAGTTGCAAAATTTACAGTTTGCTATGCAAACATTGGTTGTATTTGAGTTTCTATCGATAATCCATGAAACAATTTCACCAGGTTGATGAATTTGTCTAAGCTCATTTCCTACGTACATCAAATCAGGCATTGAGGCCTCTCTGAAGAGAAAAACACCTTCTTCAAGGCTTAAAAACTCCTGTTTTAGGGCTTTATCAAGTAAATTTTCAATTTCTGCTTGCTTAGACATAGCTAGTTTTCTTATTAAACAAAGATAAACATAAAGCGTTTAGCCAAAGCTAAGATTTATGAAATTGCACAAACAGCATAAAATTTGTATATTTGCGTATCGAATGACAAGAGAGGGAACAGAATTGTTCCCTCTTTTTATTTTAAACAACTTAAGAATTCTATGGATTCTATATTGGCTCAAATAGCTAGTCATTTGGATAAGGTCTTAAAAGAAGAAGAATTTGTCGATTGTTTTCTCATCGATTCAGAAAAAAATGAATCTAAGGTTCAATTGTTTATTGATGCCGATAAAGGGATGACATTCGAAAAGTGCCGCAAAATTAGCCGCTTACTTGAAGCATTTATTGATGAAAGTAATTTGCTTGGTGAAAAATACACTTTAGAAGTTTCTTCTCCGGGTGCAAGTTCTCCTCTAAAACTCTTAAGACAATATCCGCAGCATATTGGTAGAAAGATAAAGATCTCTCTGCTCAACGAAGAACAAGAAATCGAAGGTGTTCTTACTGGCGTAAATGAAAATTTAATTTACGTACATAGTGAGACAGGAAAAGGGAAAAAGAAAGTAGAAGAAGACCACACCATCGAATTTGAAAAAATAAATAAATCATATATTCTTTTAGCATTTTAATTTTTTTGAAGTGAAACTAGTAGAATCATTTTCGGAATTTAAGGCCGGTAAAAATATAGATAGGCCAACCATGGTACGTGTTTTAGAAGACGTATTCAGAACTTTGATTAGAAAGAAATACGGCTCCGACGAAAACTTTGACGTTATTGTAAATACGCAAAGTGGTGACTTAGAGCTTTGGAGAGTGAGAGAAATTGTTCCAGATGGTGAAGTAACAGATGAAAGAAGTCAAATCTCTATCTCTGAAGCACAATCAATTGATGAGGATTATGAAATTGGTGAGGAGTGCTACGAACAACTTGAAGTTGAAGAATTTGGAAGAAGGTCGATAATGGCTGCCAGACAAACTCTTATTTCAAGAATCATGGAACTTGAAAAAGACGAAGTTTACAAAAGATATCACGATAGAGAAGGTGAAATTGTACTTGGAGAAATACATCAGGTTCTTAAAAGAGAACTTTTAGTAATTGATGATGTTACAGGCAATGAACTTATCCTTCCTAGAAATGAAATGATCAAAGGTGACTTCTTTAGAAAAGGAGACATGGTGAGATCAGTAATCAAAAAAGTAGAAATGAAAAACAACAATCCTGTTGTTATTATTTCTAGAACTGACAGCAGATTCTTGGAGAAATTGATGGAGCAAGAAGTTCCTGAAATTGAAGATGGTCTTATAGTTATAAAAAAGATTGTTAGAATTCCAGGAGAAAGAGCTAAAGTAGCTGTTGAATCTTACGATGATAGAATTGATCCTGTTGGAGCATGTGTTGGTATGAAAGGATCAAGAATTCATGGTATCGTAAGGGAACTAAAAAACGAAAATATTGATATAGTTAATTATACTGCCAACTTAACGCTGTTTATCCAACGTTCATTGACACCTGCAAAGGTTTCAAGTATCAATATTAATGAGGATAAAGGCACAGCTAATGTATTCCTTAAACCAGACCAAGTTTCTTTGGCAATTGGTAAAGGAGGACCAAACATTAAATTAGCTAGTAAGTTGACTGGATACGAAATCGATGTCTACAGAGAAAACGATGATCCAGACATGGAGGATGTAGATCTTGACGAATTTAATGATGAAATAGATACTTGGATCATCGATCAATTGAAGAGCATTGGCTGTGATACAGCAAGAAGTGTTCTTGATTTAAGTATGGAAGAATTGACTAGAAGAACTGACTTAGAAGAAGAAACGGTTAAGGAAGTACTTAAAATACTGGCTTCTGAATTCGAAGAAGAAGCTTAATTTAATAACTTTGAAGCAAAGCAAAAGCTAAAAATTTTTAATGGCGAAACGTCTTGTTAAACTTGCAAAAGAATTGAATGTAGGAACTGCTACGATAGTAGAGTTCTTGCAGGAAAATGGGATTGAAATAGAAAACAAACCTACCTCTAAGATTACTGATGAGATGAACGATCTATTGGTAAAAGAGTTTAGCAATTCTAGGTCCGTAAAAGAGGAAGCAGATAAATTGGTAATAGGTAGCAGAACTCAACAAGATGAAGAGCCAGAACCAATTGCACCTCCTCCACCAAAACCGGAACCAGTCCCCGAACCAACACCTGAAGCGGAACCAGAGCCTGTTGTAGAACAACAAGAAGAAGTTAAGGAAGAACCTGTAGTTGAAGAACCAAAAGAAGAAGAAAAGAAAGAAGAGATATTTAGACCTTCTGCAGAACTTCAAACACCTAAGGTTATTGGTAAAGTTGACCTAGATAAGGATAAGAAAGAAAGAGAAGAAAGAATAGCAGCGAAAAAAGAAGAAGAAAAAGTAGCAGTTGCAAAAGCTAAAAAAGAACAAGAGAAAAAGAAAAAAGAGAAAAAGGCAGAAAAGAAAAAAGAAGTTGTAAGACCAGAAACAACTGCAGAGGATGATAAAAAATTAGCAAAAACTGTAAAAGCACCTTCTGAAACAATCAGACACGCAGCACCAACTTTGAAAGGTTTGAAAGTTGTTGGAAAAATTGATACCAAAAAATTCGAGAAGAAAGACGAAAAAGGAAGCAAAGCTCCGAACAAAGGAAATAATCAAGGTGCCGCTAAGAGAAAAAGAAAAAGAAAGAAAATTACTGCTAAAGACTTAAGAAATAATTCTAAAGGTAAAGGCGCTAAAAAAACTGAAGAAAAACAAACTGTCTCCAAAAAAGAAATTGACGAGAAGATGAAGGCAACACTTGCTAGAATGAGCGGTGGTGCAAAGAAGAAGAGACAAAAGATAAGAAGAGGAAACAGAGACGATAAAAAAGAAAAGTTAGAAGCTCAAGAAGCAGCAGCAATTGACACTAACTTGAAGCTTACTGAATTTATCTCCGTTTCAGAATTGGCAAGCATCATGAATGTGAGCGTTACAGAGGTTATTACTAAATGTATGAACCTTGGAGTGATCGTTTCAATCAACCAAAGACTAGATGCAGAAATCATCGAATTGGTTGCTGGTGAGTTTGGACATGAAGTCGAATTCATAAGCGTAGATGATGTAGAAGAAGAAATTGTAGAGGAAGAAGAAGATCCGGCAAACCTAGAGGACAGAGCACCAATTGTTACTGTGATGGGTCACGTAGATCACGGGAAAACATCTCTCTTAGATTTTATTAGAGAAGCAAATGTTGCTGATGGTGAGGCCGGCGGTATCACGCAGCACATTGGAGCATATGAAGTAAAAGTCAACGATAAGAAAATTACCTTCTTAGATACACCAGGTCACGAAGCCTTTACTGCCATGAGAGCAAGGGGTGCAAAAGTAACAGATATTGTTGTTGTAATTATTGCTGCTGATGATAAAATAATGCCTCAAACAAAAGAAGCAATCAGTCACGCACAAGCAGCAGGTGTGCCAATCGTTTTTGCTATCAATAAGATTGACAAAGATGGAGCAGATCCTAATAGGATCAAACAAGCCTTATCCGAAATGAATCTTCTTGTTGAAGAATGGGGAGGTAAATATCAATCACAAGATATTTCAGCGAAAGCTGGTACAAATATCGATCAACTACTAGAAAAAATAACTTTAGAAGCAGAAGTATTAGAACTAAAAGCGAATCCAAATAGATTGGCCAATGGTACAGTAATTGAAGCTTCACTAGATAAAGGAAAAGGTTACGTTACTAAAATATTAGTACAAGCAGGGACATTAAAAATTGGTGATGCTGTAGTTGCAGGAGGTATCTCTGGTAAGGTGAAAGCAATGTTCAACGAAAGAGGTAAGAGAGTAAAAGAAGCAGGACCATCAACACCAGTCCTTATTTTAGGATTAGGAGGTGCACCACAAGCAGGAGAGAAATTTAAGGTAACCGATACTGAACAAGAAGCTAAGTCACTTGCTCAAAAAAGATCGCAGATCACAAGAGAGCAGACAAACAGAGCCTCAAAGCGTATCAGTCTAGATGAAATAGGACGTAGATTGGCTTTAGGTACATTTAAAGAATTGAACCTAATCGTGAAGGGTGATGTGGATGGATCAGTAGAAGCACTTTCTGATTCATTGATCAAACAATCACAAGAGACGGTTCAAGTTAATGTAATACACAAAGCAGTTGGACCAATTGCAGAATCAGATATTCTATTGGCCTCTGCCTCGGATGCCATCATCATCGGATTCCAAGTGAGACCATCTTCATCAGCAAGACAATTAGCAGAGAAAGAAGGAGTGGAGATCAAACACTACTCTATCATCTATAAAGCAATTGAAGAGATCAGAGCGGCAATCGAAGGAATGCTAGACACGATCAAAGAAGAAAAAATCATTGCTGAGGTTGAAGTTAGAGAGACTTACAAAATTAGTAAGATTGGAACCATTGCTGGTTGCTTTGTTAGAGACGGAAAGGTTACAAGAAATACTTTGATAAGATTAATTAGAGATGGTATCGTTATCTATCCAACAAAAGAAGGTGTCACAGGCCAGCTTTCATCTTTAAAGAGATTTAAAGATGATGCAAAAGAAGTGAAGTCTGGAATGGAATGTGGACTTACCATCAAAAACTATAATGATATCAAAGTTGGAGATGTCATTGAAGGTTACGAGATAGTTGAAACCAAACAAACACTTGATTAGATAATCAACTTCAAGAAACTATATTGAAAGGTTGGGCTTATGTCCAACCTTTTTTATTTTGTAAAAAATGAAAAGGAAAAAGGAATTAAAAATATTTCTAGACGAACAATACAAGTTATACAATCAAGCTTCCTTTATTGAGTCCGATCCTATTGCTATCCCCCACTCTTTCACCAAAAAGCAAGATATTGAAATTGCAGGTTTTTGGACTGCGATTCTTTCCTGGGGCCAACGTGTAACCATTATCAATAAGGCCAATCAATTAATGGACCTAATGGATCGAAGTCCTCATGATTTCATTTTGAATCATACGGAAAAGGATAGAAAGGCATTCTTAAATTTCAAGCATAGAACTTTTAATGCCATTGACAGTCTCTACTTTTTGGAATGGCTGCAACAATTTTATCGTCAAAACAAAAGTCTTGAAAAGGCCTTTGTGCAAAAGCAAAAAGCAAAGGGTTTTGATATGCAAAAAGCCATCGGTGATTTTCACTCACTATTCTTTTCATTGCCAGATTTCCCAAGTCGTACTAAAAAACATATTTCCAATCCACTCAAAAATTCTTCTGCAAAGAGAATCAATATGTTTCTGCGTTGGATGGTCAGAAAAGACAAATCAGGAGTTGATTTCGGAATATGGAATAAGATTCCAAGTTCTGCATTACATATTCCACTCGACGTGCATGTCCACAAAATAGCATTACAACTTAAGTTGACAAGCCGCAAACAAACAGATTGGAAAACTGTAAAAGAAATAACTAATAATCTCAGGCAACTAGATCCTAACGATCCAGCCAAATATGATTATGCTTTATTTGGATTAGGAGTGCTTGGGAAAGATGCTATTCTTTATTGATTCTAATTTCAATAATTTTATCACCTTCGGTATAGACAAACATTCTGTATGAGTCACCTGATTCGCCAATCAATTTTGCAACTACATACTTTGCATCAGATTTAGAATCTGCATCATGAATGATTTCAGAACTCTTAGGTTTGATTGTTTCAATTGCTGACTTTAGTTTTGTTACAAACTCAGACGTTTCTAGTAGATCTTGGTCGTCATTGAAGCAATAATCTACTAATTCCTCAAGCATCGGCTCTATGGTCTCCATATCTCCTTTTTCAATTGCAGTTACAATGCTTTTGAAGTCTTGTCCAAAGATGGATAGAGATCCTAAGAAGAGAAATAATATTGTTGTCAGTTTTTTCATTTGCCTAATTTTCAGAACCATAGACAAGCTACCGTTCAGCATTTAAACGAATGTAGAGTCAAATAATGTTCCAAAGGAAGAATTAAGTTTACGTTAATATCATTTTTTTGATTAAAAACACACAAGCTTTCCCATTTTTAGGGCTTTTCAGCCAATTCTTAATACTTTTAGGCATGGATAAAAAGAAAGCATTTTTAGTGATTTTAGATGGTTGGGGACACGGAAAAACCCCAGAAGTGAGTGCTATCAATCAAGCAAACACCCCTTATATTGATAGTTTGTATGATAAATATCCTCATGCTGAACTGGTTACCTATGGTGATGAAGTGGGTTTGCCTGAAGGACAAATGGGCAACTCCGAAGTGGGCCACTTAAATTTAGGCGCTGGTAGGGTTGTCTATCAAGAACTAGCAAGAATCAATAAAGCCATAAAAGAAAAGACTCTTGAAAAAAACGAGAGATTGGTTGAGGCGATAAAATATGCAAAAGAAAATAACAAACCGATACATCTTTTAGGTCTTGTTTCTGATGGTGGTGTCCATTCACACATAAATCACCTGAAGGCAATATGCGACATCCTTAATCATGAAGGCATTCCTACTTTCGTAAATGCATTTTTGGATGGGAGAGATACGGCGCCGGATTCCGGATATAGATTTATAGATGAATTACTTAATCATATTGATGGCACTTCCGTAAATTTAAGTTCAATCATTGGAAGGTATTATGCGATGGATCGAGACAAGCGTTGGGAGAGAATTCAAAAAGCTTATGATCTTCTAATCCATGGTATCGGCACTCCTAGTTCCGATGCACTAGAAAGCATAAAGCAAGCTTACTCAGAAGGGTTAACAGATGAGTTTATGGAGCCTATCAAATTATTATCACTTGGAGAAGGTCTTATCAAACCTGATGATGTAGTCATCTTTTTTAATTTCCGAACAGACAGACCTAGACAATTAACTGAGGTGCTGACGCAAAATGAATACCCTGCATTTGAAATGAAACCTCTCAATTTGGAATTCTATACCATGACGGAGTACAAAGATGATTTTGAAAACGTCAAAGTCATTTACCGAAAGGATACAATAAAAAATACCATCGGAGAAGTTCTCGCCAATAATGGAAAAACCCAGTTACGCGCGGCAGAAACAGAAAAATATCCTCACGTTACTTTTTTCTTTTCAGGTGGAGAAGAAAAAGATTTCAAAGGTGAGAAAAGAATTTTGGTCAATTCTCCAAAAGTAGCAACCTATGATCTGCAGCCAGAAATGAGTGCTTTCGAATTGAAAGATCAGGTCATGGCATCTATCAAAACAGATACTCCAGATTTTATCTGTTTGAATTTTGCTAATGCTGATATGGTTGGACATACAGGAATGATGGAAGCGGCCATTAAAGCATGTGAAACCGTTGATAGCTGTCTTTCAGAGCTAGTTCCATTGGCCCTTGAGCATAATTATGATCTAATCATAATCGCTGATCATGGAAATGCAGATATTATGAGTAATCCAGATGGTTCTGCTCATACTGCTCACACGACTAATCCTGTACCGATTATATATGTGTCTAAAGACCATAGGTTTTCTACCCTGAAAGATGGCAAGCTAGCAGACATAGTTCCGACCATTTTGAGCATTATGGGAGTCGATAAGGCTGAAGAAATGACGGGAAATGTTCTTTTGAGCTAAAAAATTATAGGCAAATTATCATCTGAACTATCCATTTAAGATGGGTTCAAGTTAGGGGATTAAACTACAATACCGAATATTAATCTACTTACGGTAAATATTTCCAATAATATTTGTTAAGTCGTATCACAACTTGCTGAAATTCAGTCAAAAAATCGCAGTAATATGCCTATTTAGTAGTTAAACTTGATAAATTTGTGCCGATTTTAGACAGTATAAACCAGTCAGGTGAAAAAGCATATATTACTTTCCTTATTTGCACTTCTTTTGAGCTTTTCAATGAACGCTCAATCACACCCAAAAGATAAGCATGATCACGATCATTCTGAGCATGCAGATCACGATCACGGTGATCATAGTCACGATAATCATAAACATGATGGAAAAGCACATGACGACCATGCACATGGTGATCACGGATGTCATTTCCACCACCATCCAGAAGGACAAGAGTATACTCCAAAGGATGTAGCTAATACAGCATTCCACCACATTAGTGATGCGAATGTATACAGCATAGGTCCATGGCAAATTCCTTTACCATGTATTCTTTATGCTCCAGAAACTGGTTGGGATGTTTTCCTTTCAAGCAAATTCAAATTTAAAAGTACTGGTCATGGGGATGGCTATTCAGCTTACAAAGGATACATTCTTGATGCTGGTACAGTAAAAAGAATAACAGACCCTTCATTTCCAAGAGATGTTGATGAAGTTCCATTACAAGGAATCATCCACAAGACAGAAATGGTAGATGGCAAAGAAAAAACAGTAGCATATGCATGTACTGGTGAAGCAATGTACAGAACAGATCCAAAAAGTATAGCTGATGCAGGAATTTTTGGTGGGGGTATCTCTTCATTTTATGATTTCTCAATCACTAAAAATGTTACTTCAATGATCATCGTATTCTTCGGAATGCTTTGGTTGTTTTTAAGAGTTGCAAAAAGTTACGTTACAAGAAATGGTATGGCTCCAAAAGGACTTCAATCTTTTATAGAGTCAATTTTTGTATTCATTCAGGATGAAGTTGCAAAACCATTCTTAGGACACAAATACCTAAAGTACCAACCATTTTTAATGGCGATATTCTTCTTCGTATTAGGTCTAAACCTATGGGGACAGATTCCATTCTTTGGTGGTGCAAATGTTACAGGTAATATTGGTGTAACAATGGTACTTGCCATTTTTGCATTCTTAGTTGTAAACCTTTCTGGAAACAAACATTACTGGGAGCATATCATTGCTATGCCAGGTGTACCAAAATGGGTTTTGACTATTTTAACTCCGGTAGAATTTTTAGGAATATTTATAAAGCCATTGACTTTGATGCTTCGTTTGTTTGCAAACATCACAGCGGGTCACATGGTAATCATTGTTTTCGTTTCATTGATTTTTATGTTTAGTAAAGGAGGAACCTCAATGGCTGGTGGTTTAGGTACTGCAGTTGGTTCTACTTTATTGACCATTTTCATGATGGCGATTGAGTTGTTGGTTGCGTTCATACAAGCATTTGTATTTACGATATTGACAGCTTCATATTTAGGTGCTGCGGTTGAAGAACCACACCACCACTAGTAAGTAATTATTAATTCATTTATATAAATATTTTAACATGGTAGGTTCAATAGCCGCTATAGGTATGGGATTAGCAGTAATCGGTGCAGGAATGGGAATTGGAAAGATTGGAGACAGTGCAATGCAAGCGATTGCTAGACAACCAGAAGCAGTAGGAGATATCAGATCAAACATGATCTTGATGGCTGCCCTAATTGAGGGTGCTGCTTTGATTGCCATTGTAATGGCATTTTTGGTTGCTGGAGTATAATCACAGACCAAGCTTAATTAGCAGAACCGGGTGCGAAACGGTTGGTTTGGCTACCGGTTCTTTTTAGAAAATTTTTAAATTAACATACATGATATTTTTAGCAATAGATTTTAGTGTAATAAAACCAGACTTCGGATTGATCTTTTGGACAACGATCATCTTCGGTTTATTTTGGTTGCTAATTGGGAAATATGCATTTGGACCAATTGCGAATGCTCTTAAAGTTAGAGAAGACGAGATTCAAGGTTCATTGGATGAAGCAAAAAAGGCTAGAGAAGAAATGGCTAACCTTAATGCAGAAAATGAAAAGATTCTTGCTGAAACGAGAGAGGAGAGATCTAAGATTTTGAAAGAAGCAAAGGATACAAAAGAGAGCATCATCAACGAAGCAAAAGAAACAGCGAGAGCAGAAGCTCAGAAAATTGCTAACTCGGCAAAAATGGAAATAGAAGCTGAGAAAAAAGCTGCAATCGCAGATATCAAAAGTCAAGTAGGAACTATGGCTTTGGACATCGCTGAAAAAGTAATCAAGAAAGAATTAAATGGTTCACCTGAGCACGAATCTCTTGTGGCTAGATTTGTTGACGATATCAAGTTAAACTAAACAGATGTCAGTAGGCACAATAGCAAATAGATATGCAAAGTCATTGATGGATACATCAGTCGAGCAAAACAAGCTTGATGTAATCTACAATGACATGAAAGGTGTGAAAGGCACTCTTGACAACAAGGATATTGCAATGTTGTTGAAAAGTCCAATCATCAAGTCAGATAAAAAACTGAATATTTTCAAAGCAATCTACTCAGGAAAAGTAGATGATCTTACAATGAACTTTTTGAAGTTGATTATAAAGAAAGGAAGAGAAGCTGCACTCCCTCAAATGTGTGACGCATTCATCCAACAGTACAGAGAGAAAAACAACATTGCAAGTGCCAAAGTGATTACTGCAACAAAACTTACAGAAGAGAAACTAAATACCATCAAAGCATCTTTGAATCTCCAAGCAACTAGCTTTGAGATCGAGGAAGAAATTGACGAAAGTCTAATTGGTGGATTTATCCTTGTAATGGGAGACAAAAGATATGATGCTAGTGTCAAGCACAAATTGAATAAATTAAGAAAATCATTTTCATAAAAACATATAACTAAAACTATAACTGATGATAGGTATCAAGCCAGATGAAATATCAGCAATACTAAAGCAAGAATTATCCGGAGTAAATACGGACGCGCAATTAGAGGAGGTAGGAACGGTACTACAAGTAGGAGATGGTATCGCGAGAGTATATGGATTATCAAATGCTAAGGCAGGGGAATTGGTTGAATTTGAAACAGGTGTTCAAGCAATCGTTCTTAACCTGGAGGAAGATAACGTTGGGGTTGTACTTCTTGGATCTCCAGAAGGAATCACAGAAGGAGCAACTGTAAGAAGTACAGGTAAAATTGCCTCTCTTGATGTAGGAGAAGGAATGCTAGGTAGAGTTGTAAATCCTTTGGGTCAGCCAATTGATGGTAAAGG
>CALHKJ010000511.1 GCA_938033975.1 uncultured Saprospiraceae bacterium
GCCTATCCCCATTTAATGCTTGGATACTTTCAAAAAGTCTAGAGACACTTGCAATCAGAATGGACAGACATTGTCAAAATGCTCTGGCAATTGCTACATGGCTCGAGGATCATCCAAAAATCAAAAAGGTAATCTACCCTCACCTAGCATCTCACCCTCAATGTGAACTTGCTAAAAAACAAATGAAACTCGGCGGAGGATTAGTGGGACTTGAAATCAATGGAAGCAAAGCTGATGCCATGCAATTTTTAAATAATCTCAAACTTCATAGCCTTACGGCAAATTTGGGAGACAGTAGAAGTATAGCAACACACCCTGCTTCAACCACCCATTCAAAACTTTCAGATGAGCAACAATTGGATGCAGGAATCAATCCGAATTACCTAAGACTTTCTGTAGGACTAGAAAATGTAAATGACCTAATTACAGATCTTGATCAATCTTTAAACTCTTTTGCCTAATGAAGTTTTATAATAGCAGTAAAACATTTGACCTTGAGTCAGGTGAATCAATTGAGGAATTAAAAATTGCTTACCAAACTTTTGGAAAGTTAAACACGGAAAGAGACAATGTGATTTGGGTATTCCATGCAATCTCTGGACATGCAGATGTCTTGGAATGGTGGCCAGATTTATTTGGAGAAAATAAATTATACGACCCTGACAAGCATTTCATCATTTGTGCAAACTGTATAGGTTCTCCACATGGATCGACAAGGCCGATCGATTTCAGCTTTCCTCATTTTACAGTAAGAGATCAGGCGAAAGCATACATAGAATTGTCAGAGCACTTGCAGATTAATAAAATCCATTCTGCGATTGGTGGATCCTTTGGCGCCTATCAAGCCTTGGAGTTTGCTTACTCCTATACAGGGAAGATTGATCACCTAATATTGTTGGCCTCCAGCTCAAGAGAATCTGCCTGGGGTATTGCCGTACACGAAGCACAAAGAATGGCATTAAAGGCAGATGCGAGTTTTGGATCTCTGCATGGCGGCGAAGAAGGTCTTAAAGCAGCAAGAGCACTTGCCATGTTGACTTATAGAACTAGCAATAAATTAATCGACGACCAAACAGAAATAAACAATCAGATTGATGGATTCAAAGCTTCATCATATGTCAATTATCAAGGCAATAAGTTTAGTCAAAACTTTGACTCCCTTTGCCTTTACTATCTTACAAAATGTATTGACTCTCACAATCTGGGAAGAAAAAGAGGAGGCGAAACAAAAGCCCTTCAGAAAATCGATATCCCTACCCTTGTCATTGGATTCACCTCAGATCTTTTGGTGCCAATCGAATCACAAAGATTTTTAGCTAAGCATCTACCCAATGCGATATTGTCCGAAATAGACTCAAGTTACGGCCATGATGGCTTTCTGATTGAAGTCGAAAAAATCACAAGTGATATTCGAGAATTTTATAACTCTACAGCAACTCAACAAAAGCCTACCATACTAAAGTTTGGAGGTAGTTCATTGTTTGGAGAGGAACAACTTCAGAAAGTTGTTAATATCATAAAAGCAGAATATGAGAAAAATTCAATTGTCTTGGTTGTTTCTGCTAGGGGAAAAACTACAGATAAATTGATAGAACTATATAAACTCGCAAAACTAGGAGAAGATTTTAGTACAAAATTTGAAGAGCTAATTACTTATTCATCAAAAGATTTTCCGATTGACTGCATCGAAAATGATTTGACTGAACTAAGGAAAATCTTGGATGCTATCAAGCTCTTAAAAATTGATACTAAAAAAACTGAAGATAAGGTTTTGGCATTTGGAGAGTTGATGTCTGCAAAAACCATCTCTGCAATACTAGCAAAGAATAGATTTGCAACAGAGCCAGTGGATGCAAGAGAATGTCTTTCATTTGAAATGTTGGATGGAAAGTATGAAGTTGATCACAACAAAAGTAAAACAGCAACACTTAAACGAATCAGTTCAATTGGCGACCAAAAGATTCCAATCATAACTGGTTTTATTGCAAAAAACGAGGATGGTGAGACCATCACTCTAGGAAGGAATGGTAGTAACTATAGTGCTTCTCTATTTGCACAGTTTTTACAAGCTTCAGAGGTTCAGAACTGGACAGATGTTGATGGCATTTATTCTGCAGATCCATCTAAGGTTCAGGATGCTCAAAAAATAAAAAAGATGAGCTACAATGAGGCCAATGAATTAGCAAGTTTCGGCATGAATTTATTGCATTCAAAAACCATCATTCCTTTAAAACAAACCAATATTCCATTAAGGATCTTATCAACAAAATTTCCTGAGCAAGAAGGGACCTTGATTGACAAAACTGGAGGACATAAAGGGATTAAAGCTGTAACTAGCATTAAAGATGTTGCTTTGGTAAGTATCGAAGGAAATGAATTGAAACAGAACATTGGAATTGATGCGAGAATATTTACAGCCTTGAGTGCAAAGCATATCAATGTAAAAATGATTTCTCAAGCTTCTACCGAAAATGGAATAGGTTTCGTCATATCTGCAAGTGATGCTTTTGAGGCAGAAAGGACCTTATTAAGAGAATTTGAAAAAGAGTTAAAATCAAATCATATTAGTTCGATCAATGTGAGTCTTGATATTGGTATCATTGCCATTATTGGAAGACATAACTTTGCTCTAGAAAAAGCAATTTCAACCTTAAGAGAAAATAACATATGGATGCATCTGATCAGTAATAGTATCTCGGGAAGAAATATTTCTTTAGTTGTTGATAAACATTTAATGGATAAGGCCATCAGTCTGGTGCATGCTAGAGTCTTTGAAAAACAACTGCAATAAAAGAAAGATACCGATCAACAGCATTTAATTCCAGCTAGTTGAACAATCTCAAGAAGGCTATGTTATTCCTTTATGAATAACATGTTGACCGCGAGAGACAAGGATAGAATTATTGAAATGGCCTGGGAAGATCGTACTCCATTCGAGGCTATTAAGGTACAATTTGACTACACAGAGGCTGAGGTCATCAGATTAATGCGTCGTGAATTAAAGCCTAAATCTTTTAGACTTTGGCGCAAAAGAGTCAATAGTGGCGTCAGCCAAAAGCACCTTAAAAAAAGAAGTGCGGATATAAAGAGATTCAAATGCTCGCGTCAACGAAGCATCTCTCATAATAAAATCTCGAAGCGATAGTTTTGAGAGTAGCTAAAAGAAATAGAATCTCGAAAGTAAAAAATCCTTCATGCTAGCAGACAAGATTAATATTGTTTGGTTGAAGCGTGATTTGCGAACCAATGATCATCTTCCATTTATTGAAGCAGAAAATGACGAACTGAAATATATTCCAATATATATTTATGAGCCGTCGATGCTTGCTTATCCTGACAGTGCATTAAGACACCAACAGTTTATCTATCACTCGATTCTCTTCATGAACAAACGGTTTAAAAACTATGGAAGAGAAGTTTTGATATTTCATGCTGAAGCTGAAGAAGTATTTGAGTTCTTGCATAAAGAATATCAGATTAGTAAAATATTTTCCTATCAAGAATCAGGAATCAGAAAAACCTGGGATAGAGATAAGCGCATAGATAAATTTTGTGGTTCCCAAAATATACAGTGGAGGCAATACCAAAGAGATGGAATTTTAAGAGGCATCAAAAACAGAGACACTTGGGATTTTGCTTGGCAAAATTATGTTCAGCAAATGCCACTCAAAAACGTATTTACGAAAGTAAATCAACAGGCAATCAAAAATCCATTTCCACTAGATAAGGATTTCTTACAAAAACTTGAAAACTACCCTACTACATTTCAAAAAGCTGGTGAAGAAAATGCTTGGAAATACATCATGTCATTCTGTAAGGACAGAGGTAAGAATTATAGTCGTCATATCTCTAAGCCTTTGGAAAGCAGAAAATCCTGTGGAAGGATTTCACCCTATCTAGCTTGGGGAAACTTAAGTATCAGACAAGCTTTTCAATATATAGGCCGACACGTAAATTACAACAAACACAAAAAGAGTTTTAACGGGATAATGACTCGACTAAAATGGCATTGTCATTTTATACAGAAATTTGAAGTGGAATGTGATTATGAAACCAGAGCAATCAATAGAGCTTTTGAAAGTCTCGAATACCAAAATAACGAAAGCTTGATAGAAGCTTGGAAAGAAGGTAAAACTGGATTTCCAATGGTCGATGCATGCATGAGATGCTTAAAAGAAACTGGATGGGTTAATTTTAGAATGAGAGCCATGCTTGTCTCTATCTTTTGCCATCACTTTGATTGTGATTGGAGATTGGCTACTTATCACCTTGCTAGATTGTTCTTAGATTACGAACCAGGGATACACTACCCTCAATTTCAAATGCAGGCAGGGACCACCGGAATCAATACAATCCGTATGTACAATCCAGTGAAGCAGTCTCAAGATCATGACCCAGAAGGAATTTTCATAAAGCAATGGATTCCTGAACTCAAGAATGTTCCTGCAGCATTAATACATGAACCATGGAAGATCACAGCAATGGACAAGATCTTTTACAATATTGATGAGAGCTACCCCAATCCACAAATCGATCTAGCTGAAAGTGCTAAGAAAGCGAGAGACAAAATATGGGGCCATAAGCGAACTGAAGCCGCAAGGAAAGAAGGCAAACGAATAATCAAAATACATACAAGAAATAATGCTATTAGAAAGAAATGACATAGATCAGCTTGACAGAATTTATCGAATCAATTTGATCAATTCGCTTTCAGGAATAAAACCTGCTAACTTGATTGGTACACGCTCAAAAAGCGGAGTTCTCAATCTAGCGATATTTTCTTCGGTGGTACACCTCGGCTCAAATCCAGCACAGTTTGGAATGGTTATGAGACCTCAAACTGAGATACCAAAAGATACCTATAGAAACATATTGGAGTCGGACTTTTATACCATAAATCACATCTCTAAGGAATTCATAAAGAATGCACATTATACCTCTGCAAAAATGGAAGCACATGAATCAGAATTTGAGAAGATGAATATCAAAGAAGAATTTGTCAACGAATTCTACGCACCTTTTGTAAAGCATAGTGCTGTCAAATTAGGGATGAAACACCTCACTAGTTTGGATCTTCCCAATGGCTGTATATTTATAATTGGAGAAGTGCAGCAACTGAGTGTGGCAGATCAATTGATTGCGGACGATGGCTCCATTAATCTTGAAGCTTACAATCATGTAGGAATCGGAGGTCTAAATCATTACTACGCTTTAGGTAAAATAGAATCGTTTCCGTATGTACGAGTAAATGAAATTCCAGATTTTCATGAATAAAGAGAACCTACCGAAAAAGACTTGTCTTGTTTGCCAACGTCCCTTTACTTGGCGCAAAAAATGGAAACGCGATTGGGAGTATGTAAAGTATTGCAGTGAACGGTGTAAAAGAAATAGAAAGGATGTCAAAGGCGATTAATTTAATTTTCCCTCACCAGCTATTTCACGAGAGCCCTCTGCTGAGAAATAAGCTCGA
>CALHKJ010000512.1 GCA_938033975.1 uncultured Saprospiraceae bacterium
CACATTTTAATCATGCGAGATTAGTTTATCTATGTCTAAAAGTATGAAGGCCAAAAGAAAAATAATTAAAAATTAAATAACCTTAACAAACCTCAAAACTTCCACTATGCATAATATGTATCAACAAATAAATGCTTTACCTAATTTGGAAAAGGTAACTATACAGAAAATTATCTCAACTAGAGAGAATCAGATTTTAGAATTAATTTCTCACGGACTCTCAACAAAAGATATATCCAAAAAACTTTTTCTTTCAAAATCTACCATAGAGTCTCATAGGCAAAATCTATTAAATAAAATGGATTGTAAAAATGTGGCGCAATTGATAAGAAGAGGTTTTGAATTAAAATTATTAACTGCAACCCTTTAAAAAAAAAACAGTGATGAAATATTTATATCAAACAATTGGTCTTCTTTTGTTACTAATTTATTCGGATTCTTTGAAGGCCCAAGCTCAAATGTCTGTCGAGATGGATTCTGATTCTAACAATCCACATATTTCTGTGATGGAAACAGAATCTGGTGACTTTTCGCGATTTTGGTTTCAACATGCTCTTGCACCAAATAATAAATGGGCAATCAATGCTCGTACACAAAATGGAACTACCTCTAATGATGGCCAACTCATCCAGCCATTTGTATTGGCATTTAATGGAGTGCAAAAACTTGGCTTGTCTAGTGATGGTAAGTTGAGAATCAACAATCAATATGTTTTGCCAACCATAGATGGCACTGCAGATCAGGTTCTAACAACCGATGGAGCAGGGACTTTAAATTGGTCAGATATTGATGATGGTTATTGGGTGCAAACAAACGATAAATTGTCCCACAATGGCCTTGTAGAAATTAATCCAACTGCTCTATCGACTTTTCAAGAGCCAGCATTTGA
This sequence comes from uncultured Saprospiraceae bacterium, assembly GCA_938033975.1. Taxonomy (GTDB): domain Bacteria; phylum Bacteroidota; class Bacteroidia; order Chitinophagales; family Saprospiraceae; genus JAHDBF01. The sequence goes on from CALHKJ010000512.1 coordinate 890, forward strand.
AACTAGGGTAAATAGAGCTAATATTATTCCCATGATTTCCATTAGAAATACAAATGCCTTAGGAGATGCAACGGTATTTATGAATGCTTCAGCAAAGTATTGGTCATATGGTGTTGACAGCGATATCAATGCATTCAAAATTAATCATGTGGGAAATGGGATAGCTACCACCTTAGATGATGGAAACAAAAGGTTTGCCATCTTAGGTGATTCGGGATACATAGGTTTTGGTACGGATTCTCCCACTACAAATTTGGATCTTGCTGATAATGGAGCTAACATTAGATTCTCTGATGGAAATAATAGTGCCTTAGAATGGTACGAAAGTGGAGTACAGCAAGCTTACCTAATAAAAGATTCTGGCAGCATAGAAATGAAGGCAGTGGCTTCAAATCATGATATAATTTTGGATGCAACCAGGAGTGTCGTATTAAAGTATGATGGAACAACAGGATTAGAGGTAGATAATGAAGAAGTTTCTATTGAAAGTGTTTTGCGTTTGAAGCCACGAGTTGTGCCTCCAACTTGCGATGACGGAAGGTTGTATTATAGTTCTCTGTCAAATAAAGTTCTAGTTTGTAGTGGAGGCCTTTGGAAAGCATTACAATTTGAATAATCAATCTTTTCAATAAGGATTAGGTAAAAGTTTTTTTTAAGCATAAGAAAGACCTGTGATTTAAGATCATGGGTCTTTTTATTTGTATTACTCATAAATATTTTCACGGTTTTTCACTGTCAAAATATTAACAAATAGGGATAGAAAACTTAAACCTAAATAAGCTTGTAATTGTTAATAAATAGAATGTTAACGATGAAGGCAATTGAATGAAATGGCTTGAATGCAACCAAGTATTTTATAATATCGCAAACACAAACAATAATTACGGGCACTACATGACACACATATTAAAATTTGCTTTAAGCATTTTTATTCTTTTACATTTTGGTTCAGCCTACACCCAAAGCTTCACCTTAAGCGGTTATATCAAGGATGCAGATACAGGAGAAACTTTGATTGGAGCGAATATCTTTGATTTAAATAACCAATCCCTAGGTACTTCGACCAATGCCTATGGTTTTTATAGCTTGAGTCTCCAGCCTGGAGATTATCAACTCATGATTACGTATTTAGGCTACAACAACAAAGTCAAAAACATTTCTCTAACTCAAGATATTACTCAAGATTTTGAACTTTCCCAAGGTGTGGTGATGGAGGAAGTGACCATAAGCGCAAAGGAATCTGAAAAGGATAAAAATGTCCAGTCTACTCAGATGGGGCAAATTGAACTGCCTGTTGAAAATATAAAGAAATTACCAGCTTTACTTGGTGAAGTAGATATACTCAAAACACTACAATTATTGCCAGGGGTTTTGTCTTCAGGCGAAGGAGGTTCTGGCTTTTATGTAAGAGGGGGAGGTCCGGATCAAAATTTGGTTTTATTGGACGAGGCAGTTGTTTATAATACAGGACACCTACTTGGTTTCTTTTCTGTTTTCAATGCAGATGCCATTAAAAATACTACTTTAATAAAAGGTGGAATGCCTGCACGCTATGGTGGAAGACTTTCTTCAGTTGTAGATGTACAGATGCAAGATGGTAACAATAAGTATTATCAGGCAGAAGGTGGAGTAGGTATCATCTCTTCAAGACTAACCTTGCAAGGACCTATTCAAAAAGAAAAGAGTTCATTTCTGATATCAGGTAGAAGAACTTACGCACTAGATCTTGCTCAACCTTTTTTAGAGGGCGGTACCTTTGAAGGTACCAATTATTATTTCTATGATTTCAATACTAAGATAAATTTCAAATTATCTGATAAGGACAAAATATTCATAAGTGGATATTTTGGCCGTGATGTTTTGAATTTTAGACAACCAGAAAGAGATTTCTCTTTTGATCTTCCTTATGGAAATACTACTGCGACAGCAAGATGGAATCATTTGTTCAGCGATAAGTTATTTATGAATCTTTCGTTAATCTACAATGATTATCAATTCGCATTCAATGGAGGTCAAGAGGATTTTAATTTTCAAGTTGAAAGTGCAGTAGAAGATGTCAATCTTAAATTGGATTTTGATTATTATCCCAATCCAGCGCATACAATCAAATACGGTATAAACACAACAAACCATACTTTGACACCCAACACAGCGAGTGCTATGAATGGTGATGTTGAATTTTCAACTGACTTTGAGCCCAAGTATGCTCAAGAAACAGGAATCTACATTCAAGATGATATAAAGGTGAACCCGGGAAAGCTGACAGGTATTTTTCTCACTCATGAGCATGGAGATCATGTGAGGGGATTAGATGTGTTTTTACGCAAGTGGCAGG
>CALHKJ010000513.1 GCA_938033975.1 uncultured Saprospiraceae bacterium
AAACTTGGCCTTGGTATATTTCTGGATTTCTGATTGCCTTGGTCATGTTCACCTTACTATGGTCAGGAGGAGAATTTGGCGTCAGTTCAAATCTTAGAACCATCTGTGCAATTGGAGGAGCAGGAAGGAAATTTTCTTTCTTTGACTATAACTGGAAAAATCAGATTTGGAATATAGTGTTTGTTTTTGGGGCTATCCTTGGAGGCTATATTGCAGCAACATATCTTTCCAATCCAGAAGGTATTCAAATATCCGAAAGCACAATTTCAGATCTCCACAAATTAGGAATTGTCTTTGATGCCAAAGTTCTTCCCAATCAAATCTTTAGTTGGGATAGCTTACTATCCTTTAAAGGCTCAATGGTTATTATAGTTGGTGGATTTCTGGTAGGCTTTGGAGCTAGATGGGCAGGTGGGTGTACTTCTGGTCATGCGATAAGTGGATTGTCAAATCTTCAAGTCCCATCCGTCATAGCTGTTATTGGATTTTTCATTGGCGGTCTCGTTATGACCCATGGTCTATTTCCATTAATCTTCTAAAAATAAAAAATGAAGTTTCTGCGATTTTTAATGATTGGTATTCTATTCGGGATAGTTATGACCAAATCTGAAGCAATCTCTTGGTATAGAATACAGGAAATGTTCAGATTTGATTCTTTTCATATGTATGGCATAATAGGTTCCGCTCTTATAACCGGAATTATATTGGTGCAATTCATCAAGAGAAATAAAATGAAATCAGCTCTTGGTGAAGAAATATTAATGAAAGACAAAGACTTAAGTATCATTAGATATTTAGGCGGTGGCATTGTGTTTGGGTTAGGCTGGGCCTTATCTGGAGCTTGTCCTGGACCCATGTTTACTTTATTGGGTGGTGGACATTCTGTTGTTCTTATATTGATTTTTAGTGCTATACTTGGAACATTATCATATGGAATGATTAGGGATAAACTACCGCATTAATTCTACTCAAAAAATGCAGAATCGTCCTTATTCTTTTGGAATAGAGAAAGCTATGTAAGCACAAGCAAAACTAGTATCTTTAAAATAATTGGTTAAAATAAAAGCCAACTGGTACTGTGCCATTGAAGTAATCAAATCTGCTTTTTCGGCACTTAGATCATCGTCGGCTACAAATTGACTGAAATGAAGATACAACTATTGATAAGCATCATTTTAATTCCGTTTTTAAGCTTTTGTCAAGAACAAATCGAATGGCAAAATGACTTAGAACTAGAACAATTAGAGGCAAATACTAAGAAAAAAATTTGGCTCAAAATTATTGATGACGGCATGTCTCACCCTGTAACTGTGCCTGTAATAATTGTGCGCGGTAAAGAACCAGGACCAACACTTGGACTTATCGCTGCTATACATGGAAATGAGCTTAACGGAATAAAAGTAATACAAGAAGTTGTCGCAGACATTGATGAAAATAATTTTCAAGGAACTCTCATTGCTATTCCAGGAATCAATGGAATAAGTATACCCCAACATAGAAGGCGATATATTGATGAAGAAGACTTGAATAGAAACTTCCCAGGCAAGGAAAAAGGAAATAGATCACAGCAATACGTCTTTCAGATAAATAATAAAATATTAACAAAATTGGATTATTTGATAGATATGCACACCGCAAGCTTTGGGCGTGAGAATTCACTCTATGTGAGGGCAGCCATGAACAATGACACCATCAATCAAATGGCAAAACTTCAGGATGCTGATATAATACTAAACAGCAATGGACTTCCAAGTACCAATGAACAAATCTCAGCTACAAGAACTATGAGAGCTGAGGCTATGCTCAAAGGCATACCTTGTATTACAGTTGAATACGGCAATCCACAAGTATACCAACCAGAAATAATTCAGAGGGGCAAAACAGGAGTAGAAAATGTATTGAGCTGGTTAAATATGATTGACCAAGAAACTGTTGCAGTGGACCTTCCGATAATGTGTAAAAAGTCTTATTGGATTTATGTAGAAGAAGGTGGATATTTGGAAATTATGGTCGAACTAAAACAACAGCTAAAAAAAGGAGAGCTGATCGCTATTATGAGAAATCCTTTTGGAGATATATTGAATAAATATTATTGTCCTGAGGATGGCATTGTAATTGGCAAAAGTAGTAACCCAATAAATATGAATGGTGGCAGAATTATTCATTTAGGAATTCCAATAGATTAAAATCATCAACAAACAACTTTACTTAATTACCCCCAAAAGATGAGCTTCACAGAAAACAAAAATTTGATGATTTTTGACAACTTCGTCAAAGAGAAGGAAAATAAAGTAGAAGAAAACTATCAAATCATCATATCAGATGAATCACTATATCTCATCAAATCAAGTGTAAACTATGGTGAGTATATCAAATCAATTTTTTCGGGTGCTGGTGATATCATTGGATTATTTGGAAATACAGTTGGAGTGTTAGGAGGACTAGCTAGTGAGTTGACTGGACATAAATTTTCACAGATGCTCAAGGAATATTCTGATAAATCATCAAAAAAGAATACTAATAAGGTTATAGAAAATTTAGATACCATTTCCTCCAAAAAGAAGGGCATAACAAAAATTGATTTTTCTTCTTTAATTGAAATTTCAATAAAAAAAGGATTTGTGATAAATGGTCAGTCTGCTATAGAGTTTCATCAAAATGATAGGATATTAAAACTGCATTGCAAGCAAAGATCAATACTCTCTGAATTAATTTCCGAAATCAAAAATCGAAATGAAGAAGTCTTGATTAAAGCAAAATATTTCTAAAAGGATTGATCTGTTAGCTGATTAGAATCGCCGATAATCCAATACACCCTGCCTAAGCTCTTATCTACCCAAAACATCTTCAAACTTTAGACTAGTATTGCTTCTCAAACCCCAGTTTAATGAAAACATCTTCCATCTTTGGACTTATCCTTTCTTGCCTATTATCCATTTCTTCCTTTGGCCAGTTAACGATCGGCTACACCGAATATGCTGAGACTCTAGGCGATGTATTAGGTAGTGATGGCTATGCTGCTGATGCTTGCTCTGAAGCCGTTGCCAGATCATCTTTTCCTATGAGCTTAGAGGTTTCAGCAGGAGCCTGTGATTGTTTGAGCCTATCTGAAGGTCATCCTTTTGCCCAACTTTCTGGAGGTATTTTTATTTCTAATCCTCCAGCTAATACTTTCTCTACCAAGGGATACCTAGGCTACACCATTCCTTTTGGCTTTAAAACAGAAGTAAGTATTGAAAATTTCTACTTTGACAATACTGTGGAATTTTATTATACTCACAGCTACGGTGGAACAAACTTTAGTTTGATTGATGATAGTTTTCAAATTCCACAAAATGGAATCACCAATCTTTCTTTTTCAGGAGAAGAAAATTTGATCTTACCTGTAGGACAGTACCATATGGATTTATCAACAACTTTATTTGGATCTGTTTGCGGAGATGATATTCTAGCAGAAGCACTCTTTGATGACCCAGTTATTATATTGCCTTCTCAGTTTTATACAGACAATGGAATTACAGTACCAAGTTCCATAACAATTTCCTCAAGAACATTTGATGTTGAAACAGTCTGCGCAGAAAACATGTACTTAGAAAATGTAGAATTAGACTCCTATCACTATGGCACATCTGGGGTATTGCATTTTGACGCGGAAGTAATCAATGGAGCAAATGTAACAGCAAGTGCTTCTAGTTCTATCAATTTTGGCCCTGGGTTTTTTGTCGATTCAAGCTCAAATTTTTCTACAATTCCATATGCTGGATGCACACCTTAATATTACTTGAGTAATATTT
>CALHKJ010000514.1 GCA_938033975.1 uncultured Saprospiraceae bacterium
GACCTTCCGGCAAATTAAATTCTAGATTTTGAGTACCGCAACCATCAATATCCTCTCCTAGGTTTAGAAAATGTAAAGTGAATAAAGTTTTTTCTACTTCACCGTTTGGTAAATTTCTTATTGCTTCATAAACACCTGAAAGTGATCCATCAAATCCAGTGATTTCCAAACTAAAACCATTTCCAAAATTCGTATCATCTTGAACCCAACGATATTCTCCTAATTCATCTTCTGGCATGTACATCGTTACAGAACCACCTCTGCAGATAGTTGCTTCTTGGATTCCTTTTTGGATAAACTTTGATCTCATATATGGACCTGTGAAGAATGGACCTTGGTTTTCAATTACAAAGTCTTCAAGATTAACTTGACAATCATTTGCCCCTTGTGCATACACATTGGTGTATGACCCCATTTCTCTTACTAAGTTTTGGGTTCCTGAAGCATTCATTTGCACTAAGGTAATTTGCTCCCCATCAAGGTCAGCAAAAACTAATATTGGGAATATTTCAGTATCAGCTTGAATTGTGATATCAACAAAACTTTGACAACAATTACCTTCTATTGGACTGGTGGTAATTTCTGCAGTAATGCAAAGCGATTGTTGTTCTCCAAATAAATCAAGCTTATCTAAATCAGAAGAGTTAGCAAAGCTGACTGTATTAATAAGTAGGAAAATAAAAGTGGCAATTCTCGTTGGGTAATTCATCCTCTATTTTTTTTTGTAGTAATAGAGTGTTGAAAGTATTCATATTTCTTTTATGACTGATAGCAAATATAGAGATGAAAAATCCAGATTAAGCCATTTAAAAAAAATTATGGAAGCTACTTTACATGGATTTGCGCGCTTGTAGTGATGATGTAGAATTGGGGTATAGTTGCATTGTAGACTATAAAATTGAAAAAGCCGCTTTGAAAGATCAAAGCGGCTTTTATATATAAGTTATTCTAAAATTATTATTTAATTATAATAAGATTTTTCTTCACGCTTTGTGAGCCAATATTCAAAAGGATTGTATAAACACCTTGTGTCAATTGTGTTTCATCAATGAAGAAGACATGTTCACCATGGTCAACCCCATTTGAAAGTAACGTTTGTGCAACAGCTAACTTACCATTGCTATCATAAATTAGATAATTGATATTTTGATCTTTTTCAAAGACCTCAACACCTACTGAAAACTTACCAACTGAAGGATTAGGATAGATTCTCACCTTGCTTGGCCTCACTATTCTTTCTCCAACTTGTATTGAGATGGTTTTACTATAACTGTATTCTCCATTGAGATCAAATTGCTTGATTCTGTAGTAGTAAACTCCCATTTCCAATAGATCGTAGTCCTCGAAACTGTAACTTGTTTCAGTATTACTATCACCTATTGAAGCAACTTTACCAATCGATTGAAAATTAGAAATCGTATTAATAGATCTTTCAATTTCGTAAGTACTCACATTAAATTCCATTGCTAGATTCCATTGTAACCAGTTGTGATTTTTTCTGTTTTCTCCAGAAAAAGCAGTCCAGCTTACTGGAACAACTCCGAATATTAAACCTGCATCGACATTTGCACGATGTTCACCTGACCTAATATCATAATAAGGTGTAGTCATAGGGCCATTTGAATTATCTATATCACTATCAATTGACTCTGGGCCCATATTAGCTAAAGTGGCAGAGTATCCGGTGGGCGGATAGAACTTAAGATACACATCTGTTTGTTGTAGATAATCTATCATATAAGAACCGTCTCCATTGGTTACTGCCTCACCCATTAGATTTCCTTGTTGATTGAATGCTTGCACATATACATTAGCAAGACCACTTTCATTTGATTCTCTAAGACCATTCTGATTTGAGTCGACGAATACAAAATCTCCAATAGTACCCATTGGGTAGTAACCTGCTCCAATGTCGCATTGCTCATCACCTGACAGAACTGTAAACGAATCTGTTGTACCAGGGCCATTAGATCCCGTAACATCGCTATCGTTTGTTTCAGATCCTATATTTGCTTGTGCACTAACAAGTCCAAGTGGAGGCTCAAGAAACTCTAAATAATAAGTACCTGGAGCTGCACAAAACTTATAATAACCATCATCCGAAGGCGAATTTGGATTTGCATCAGTATAAGTATAATCCCAAAGGATGTACTGTCCATTTGCCATTTGTCTGTGAAGATTCACTCTCATGCCATTAACGCCATTTTCAGTTGAATCCCAAGTATTATTTTCATTTAAATCAAACCATACAAGTTGGCCTATAGAAACACATTTGTGAATTCCTGCAGCCCAAGAAAGGTCGTTTTCACCAGGGGATAATTGCGTGGTAGGTGTTGTACCATAGCCATTCGAATTATCGACATCACTATCACTTGTGTCATTATTTTGCACGTTAGGCAGCGTAATTGAGTATTCTAATGGTAGTATGAATTCAAGATAATAAGCACCAGGTGCTAAATCACTAAAAAGATAAGTTCCATTGGCATCTGTAAATACTGAAGAAACTGTAACACCATTCGACGCATTTAATAGCACTTGAATACCCTCTACACCTGGTTCGTTTGGATCTTGAACACCATTACCGTTAAGGTCCTCCCAAACTAAACTTCCTAATGAAGCAAGCTGTACAACAGGTGCCTCAATTTCAAATGTAAAAGAAGCTTCATCATCATCTATTCCACTTCCATCTCCATTTTCATCAACAGTATCATCAGTTGTAGGATCACTATCGATATCGTCTCCATCATCTGAAATTATTTCTGCATTATGGCTAATGATTCCCCCTGCAAAATTAGGGTCGATCATGTAAGTTAATTCCATAATAACTCCACTACCGCTTGTAATATTTCCAATAGTAAATGTACCACCTCCATTATCTGTAACATTCGGGTCGTCTGTGAGATCCTGAAATATTAGTCCCGAAGGTGCTTCATCTTGAATGACAATATTATTTCCATCAATTGTTCCTTGGTTGTCAACTAATATTTCAAAAGATATTATATCACCTGGTTGGTATGGACCAACAGAAGTTAAGTCTAAACTTAGAGCCAAATCATAAAAATCTTGAGTTATCATGACAACTGATATTGACACTTGATCTTCATCATCATCAATTGTATCTCCATCACCATTTTCATCAATATCAATTCCTAAACTAGGATCACTATCAATATCATCTCCATTGTCACTAATAATTTCTGCAAGGTTAACAATTGTACCACCGCTATGAGCAGGATCAATTTGATAACTTAATTCCATAGAAACACCACTACCAGTTGTAGGAACATTAAGAAATGTAAAACTACCATCTCCATTATCTACTACATTTGAATCATCAGTTAATCCTTGATAAACTAAGCCAACTGGAGTAATGTCTTGAATTACAATATTTTCTCCATCCAAATTTCCTTCATTGGCTATTGTAATTTGGTAAGTAACAATGTCCCCTGGATTAAAAGGTCCAGCAGAAGTGAGGCTTTTATCAAGAGATAAATCAAATTGAGCAAAAGCCATTTGAGAATAAAAAAGAAGGCTAAAAAAAGCAATAAGCTTGTTAATAACGGGTTTCGAGAAATTCCGTTTCATGAAATTGAATTTTGGTCTTGATTGGGGCAAGAGGTTATTAGTATTCTACTGCTTACTAGACATATTAAATAAAATTCAAATATATAAACAAAAGTAAAATAGTTTACTATATATTATAAAAATTTTACATATATAGTTCCAATTATATTAAATTTTTAGGGGAAAAAGAAGAAATTTGGCTAATGATCATGATTAACTAGCTTTAAATAGTCTAGAAATAGTTGGTAAGAGGTAATAAAAAAGGAGCTATTCTTGCGAATAGCTCCTTAGATTTTTAATAGGATAAATATTAGTTACTGACAACAATCAGCTTCTTATTTATCACTGTTTTTCCAACATAAAGGTTCATGGTATAAATTCCAGGTTTCAAATGCTTTGCGCTCATTAGGAAAACATGTTTGCCTGCAGATATTGAGTTGCTTAAGCTAGTCCTGTTTGTTACCATTTTACCATCCATATCAATTATTGTATACTCAAGCATTGAGTTATTTTCATGGATTTCAAGCTCTAAAGAAAATTCATCTACCATAGGGTTTGGATAAACACTTGCTTTAGTTGGCTTAATTACAATATCTCCAACATCAATTGAAATGGTTTTACTGTAACTATACTCACCATTTAGGTCAAGTTGTTTGATTCTATAATAGTAAACACCAGTTGCAACTAAATCATAATCCTCATAGCTGTAGCTTGTTTCTGTATTACTATCCCCTAGTGAAGCAAGCTTTCCAATTGATTCAAAATTAGAGATTGTATTTATAGACCTTTCAATTTCGTAATGGCTCACATTAAGTTCCATAGCTAAATCCCACTGAATCCAATTATGAGTATCTCTATTTTCTCCATAGAAATCTGTCCAACTTACTGGAACAACTCCAAATATCAAACCTGCATCAACATGTGCACGGTGTTCGCCGGCTGAAATATTGTAATAAGCAGTGGTCATTGGACCATTAGAATTATCTATATCACTATCAATATTTTCTGCACCCATATTTGGCAAGGTAGCTGAGTAACCTGTTGGTGGATAAAACTTAAGATAAACATCTGTTTGCTGCAAGTAATCCATCATATAAGAACCATCTGGATTAGTCATAGCCTCACCCATCAAGTCTCCTTGTTGATTGTATGCTTGGACATATACATTAGCAAGTCCATTTTCATTTGCATCTCTCAAACCGTTTTGATTTGAATCAACAAATACAAAATCACCAATTGTACCCATTGGATAGTATCCTGCTCCAAGATCACATTTATCCTCTCCTGATAATACAGTAAAAGAATCTGTTGTACCTGCTCCATTACTTCCAGTAACATCACTATCATTATTTTCAGAACCAACATTTGCTTGAGCGATTACAAGCCCAAGTGGTGGCTCAACAAACTCTAGGTAATATGTTCCTGGAGGTGCACAGAATTTGTAGTATCCATCATCTGAAGGAGTACCTGGTTTATGACCTGTGTAAGTATAATCCCAAAGAA
>CALHKJ010000515.1 GCA_938033975.1 uncultured Saprospiraceae bacterium
CACTGTATACCATGCATTGTCAACTGATCCATTATTTTTTCTTTATCTGCCAAGGTTTTTTGGGCGAAGGTTTTGAAGTAAATATCAGACTTTGATCTACAAACCATTTCGCTACTTTCGATCAACTCGGTATTGATAAAAGAAATAACTACAAGCAAATGTTTTTTACTTAATGATTTCAAATAAGCTAGATTTCTTTCCATATCAATCGGTGTTTCGAAGTTTGTATAGAAGAAGAGAATACTTCTCCTACTCAGATGTCTCCTTAAGGTATAGAAGAGTAGTTCGAAATTTGATTCTAGGAATCCAGTTTTTTGTTTGTAGAGTGCAGAACTAATTTTCGTCAATTGACTTTGATTTGCTTCTGCTTTGATTATGCTACCGATTTTATCAGAAAAAGTTATGAGACCTGCTCTGTCATGTTTTCTCAATATAATGTTAGAAATTACCAATGCTGCATTCACAGAATGATCCAAAAGTGTCAAGCCATTGAAAGGCATTTTCATCGATCTTCCTTTGTCGATGATTGAATAAACCATTTGTGATCTTGAGTTCTGGTATTGATTGATCATCAATTGGTTTTTTCTGCTAGTTGCTTTCCAATTTATTGCTCTAATGTTATCTCCTTGGATGTACGATCTGATATGCTCAAACTCATCATTCTCTCCAATCTGTCTGATCCTTCTTATGCCTGCAAGTGAAGCAGTCTTTGAAAAAACTTGAAGTTCGTATTTTTTCATTTGGATTATGGATGGAACAATTGCTACATCCATTTCGCTATCAAAGCTTATTTTTCTTTCTAGCATACCGATGTAAAGATTTGAGACAAAGGCATGAACTTTTCCAAAGTTATAATTGCCTCTTGAGAGGGGTCTTATCTTTTTTGTATACTTCTTTTCTTTTTTCGGTTCTAGATGTGATGATTTTGAAAATTCTCTTTCCTGCAATTGGTAAGGAAACTCATCGTATAATTCTAAATCCACTGGGAAGTTCAAATCATTATTGATGGTGTAATCAATCTTTTGAATATCACCCATGGAGAGTTTCTCATGTACTGATCTTTCAATACTAATCTTATCTTTGATGTAGAATAAAATAAGCCAATCAATCATACAAATAAACAGTATCAAGAATAGTAGAACCTTGCCTAGAATAAAAACCTTAGGGTAAGAGTGTGAAAGAAGTAAAATGGTAATAACCACTCCCATCACAATATAAAACTGCCTTTTTAGGTAAGTATTCTTAAGCATTATCTTGGTACTTCCAACGTTTTTAAAATTTCATCAATTACAGCTTTAGTAGATAATCCTTCCATTTCTGCTTCTGGAGTAAGTATCAATCTGTGGTTTAGCACATGAGGAACGACGTATTGAATATCATCCGGAATGACAAAATCTCTTCCTGCAAATACAGCGGTCATTTTACAAGTCTTCATGATGGCAAGAGATGCTCTAGGTGACCCACCTAAATATATTTTTGGATGGTTTCTTGTTTCTTGTATCAACTCTGCGATGTACCCTAGCATTTGATCCTCAATGTGAATGTTCTTAAGTATGATTTGTATTTCAGCAATTGAGTCTTTATTCAAAACCTTCTCCACTATATCAAGGTCTATCTTGCCAATCTGATTTTTAAATCGTTTTAGTATCTGTACTTCTTGATTTAAATCTGGATAGCTCATATTTATCTTCATTAAGAATCTATCTAGTTGTGCTTCTGGCAATCTGTAGGTCCCTTCTTGTTCGATTGGATTTTGAGTTGCAATAACAATAAATGGTTGATCCATATTGTATGTGGTACCATCAAATGAGATTTGCTTTTCCTCCATCACTTCAAAAAGTGCTGATTGAGTTTTCGCAGGTGCTCTATTTATTTCATCAATAAGTACAACATTGCTAAAGATCGGGCCTGGTTTAAAAACAAATTCAGAGGCCTTCATATTGAAAACTGAGGTACCAATGATATCAGCAGGCATCAAGTCTGGTGTAAATTGGATTCTAGAAAATTCTGAATCGATGGTTCTTGCCATCACATTGGCGCTCAAAGTCTTGGCAACTCCTGGCACTCCTTCTAAAAGTATATGTCCATCACATAGAAGACAGATAACCATCAGTTCGAGTAGTTCTTCTTGACCAATAAGGACTTTTTTTGCTTCTGCAAATAGCTTGTCCAACTTAGAGGTAATTGGACTAAGGTCTAAGGTGTTTCTTAGTTTGTATTTGGATAATTGTTGGTCCTCTCTATTTAAATTATCCTGTTGATTGATATTGCCTTCTGGATTTTGTTCAGTTCCTTGTGGCTGATTCTCAAGTGGATTGTTATTGTCTTCCATGATAATTATTTATAACTTATTTCTATTCTGCGTTTTTATAAAATTCTTCAAGTCTGCGATGTAGCATAATCAATTGATCGTCGCTATAGTGAAAGCCACTGCCTCCCGTCTTGAAGTTTTGTAATATAATTTCAATATTTTTTTCTGGTATTCTAGATTTTCTTGCTAGCAATCGAGTGAAATTTTCATTGTCAGGTGACAAGAAGTACTTCTGTTTTATTCTTTGATAAAATATTTCTTGTAAGTGAGGAACGAGTTTCTGGTTTTGGTCTTGTTGCATAAATAACTCGCTGAGGGTATCCACATATTGAATACTTGTATTTTCATTTTTCTCTAAAACAGGTATGACTCTTTGTTTTCTTTTTCCTCTAAAAAATAGAAAACTTAAAGTCGTCAGTAAAAAAGAATAATAAGCCCACCGCAATGATTTTTCCTGTAAGATATATTGAATAGGACTATCACTTTGTACATCATCAAGTCCTCGGTCAAAATAGTATGCACAATCAAGTATTACTTTTTCATGTTTGAGGTGCGAAAAGACCTTGTTGAAATGAGTCAGGTAAAATTCTTGCTTAGCAGCTATATTGCTAAACAAAAAAGGAGCAGTATGATGATAAAAGTCTCCTTCGTATCTATTCTTTCTATAAAAGAAACTTGTGGTATCGGAGTTCATCGCGAGGCTTTCAAAATTATTTCTGCCTGTTATATCTACAGTGGTTGGATCAAAGCTTTCTGCTTCCTTAATGGATCCCCTATAATTCTTGTAAACAAGCTGTGTGTCATCATTAAAGGTCATGTTAAAGATACTGTCGTATCCAATTTCTCCAGGTTTGTATGGCTTGTCATAACTAGAATTCCTATATACCTCTGTGATCTGTGAAAAAAGTGATTCGCCAATCAACAAAACCTCATTTCCTAATTCTGCAAAATCAATAAGCTCTTCTTGTCGATCTCTATCAAAATGAGAGTTGGAAAATAGAATATAAGTGTAGCCTCCTGTGTCGATCTGGATAAGATTGGTGTCAATAGTATTTTTAAATACATTTTCTTCTCCATATCTATCCATGATCATCTCATGAAACAACCAAGCACCATAAGGATCTTTGGATTCAAAACTATAATTATCGTACCACCTACTCGTATTGATTTCTTTTTGTTCGTAGAATGTTCTACCCAAAAGAAAAAGAATCAGTATTCCACAAGCTATAATAAGTATGACGTTTTTATTGCTCATCCTTCCTTATTTATAAATTTATCAAAGGATGGGTTGAGTCGTTCGAATGTATTTTTATCCAAGAAAGTATTTCCATACCATACTAATTCATAAATTCCGGATAATTCTTTAAAGCTGGACTTATAACTTGTGCCATTCAATTCTCTAGAATAGTCTCTATTTGTTTTTTCAGGACGCCAATGAATATGATTGCCTTCTTGTAGCATTTGAAGTACCTTGATAAATTGCATTCTAATGGCAGATCGATAGTCACTTACTGTAATAGCTTTTTTGAATCCATCGATTGTGTCAACCTCTTCAATATCTTCAATTTCCATCATGTTTAGATCACTGTCTTCAATCTTTTTTTCGATTTTGACATTGGAGAAAACAAGATAAATGACGACAGCAATTAGCCCAATTATTAACACATAAGCGATGCCATCAGCAATTGAACCATTAAAATTGAAAGCTTTTTTTGGGCGGAATTCAATCTCATTTTCATTTAAAGGTTCCTCAACTTCAGCATCTTCTTTTTCAGTTTCCTTGAGTCTCCAAACTTTTTTTGTTTTATTATAATCCAGCTCTTGGGAAAGCTCTTGAAATTTTTCGGACTGGTCAACCCGGGAAATTGGAGCAACTTCGTTTTCATCTATTTGCGCAAACATATTTGCCGTTAAGGCTAAAAAAAGAATGCAAGTAAAAATGCTTCTACAATTCATTCTTCAAATAGTTTTTTGGATTGACCAAAATTTTGGAGCTTGAGCTTTAAATCTATTGCCTCTGATTTGCATTTATAAGAATAGTAACTATTGCTATACAGAAAATAGATAAGAGGAATAATTAATAGAACTATTGTGGTATAGAGTAGGTAAGTAATGAATTGATAATTCTGGAAATAATTATCAAACAAGCTATGCCAGGTAATCAGTTCAATAAATATCTGACCAAAAAATCTTTCCAAATAAACTCTTTTGTAGAGAATGTCCATTAAAAAAGAAGAAGAAGA
>CALHKJ010000516.1 GCA_938033975.1 uncultured Saprospiraceae bacterium
GTTGGTGTGTACTTGATAAAACTCCGTCAAGCAGTCCCAACAAGTTTCATTGCCGCTGCAATCTGGATCAAGGCAATCTATCAGGCCATCTCCATCATCATCAATTCTGTTGTCACAAATTTCTTCAACTAATTTTCCTGATGGATTGGCTGCTGCAAAACTAAAGTTTTGCATGATTAGTAGTAGGGCGAGTGTTTGTAGGTAATATTTGTATTTTTTCATCACTTTTGAATGTTATGTTATGGGTACAAATAAAGGACGAATCGCCTGCCATAATTGCCTTCTTTCGATGATTGGACTACTTCTTGCTTTTTTTGGTATAAATAGGATTCTTTTCTGATGTCATCCAAAAATCCTTACCTTGTTCTTATGAGAATAGCAGGCTCAATAATCCTAAGTTTGTGGGCATTTTGCCTTTTTGCCGATTGTAATCCTTACCTAAAAGAGGCTAATAGCCAGCGTTTGGCGAACTATAAAATCGATGTTGTTCTTGATAATGCAACAAAGTGTTTGGAAGCTGAGCAACAGTTGATATGGATTAATCATTCTCCGACCGATACTGTATTTGCCCTCAGATTTTATATGTATCAAAATGCCTTCAAAAACACTGAAAGTACCTTTATGAAAAGTGCAGAAGGTGATGTTTTTGGAGACGATCCTTACCACAGACCATTGGAGGACTGGGGGTGGATAGACGTACTTTCTGCCATTCAAGATGGAAATGAATTAATGGGAGCTGCTAAGTATGTGCATCCCGATGATGATAACTATGATGATCAAACTGTATTAGAGATTCCTTTATTTAGTCCAATACTGCCAAATGATACAATTGTTTTGGATATGCTATGGGCAGAAAAGATTCCAAAGATCTTTGCTCGCTCTGGTTATGAAAGAGAAGAATTTTACAACATGGTTCATTGGTTTCCACAAGTCGGTGTGTGGGAACAATCTCCAGAAGGAAACTGGCGATGGAATTGTCATCAGTTTCATAGGCGTACTGAATTTTTTGGAGAGTTTGGTGTCTATGATGTAAACATCAGATTGCCAGAAAATTTTCAAGTGGGGGCATCAGGCTGTGAAGTAGGGAATGTAGATCATGGTGATGGCACAAAAACGGTCAGCTATCATTGTGAAGACGTCATTGATTTTGCCTGGTGTGCTTATCCACATTTTGATGTTGTGGAAGATCAATGGGAGCACGTTTATATTAAACTCATGGTTGCGCCCGAACATAAGCACCTATCAGATCGACTGATTGGCGCAGCGAAACATTCTCTTAGTTATATGGCTGAAAATGTAGGAGAATATCCATACACTAGTTTAACAATTTTAGATCCTCCTATGTTAGGCCTCAAGTCTGGCTTTATGGAATACCCAACTTATATTACTGGAGGATCTTTTGCGATTTTCCCCAAAGGTGTCAGAACTTTGGAATCTCTTATAGCTCATGAGTTTTGCCATCAATATTTTATGGGTATGGTTGCTACCAACGAAAAGGAGGAGCCTTGGTTGGATGAAGGCTTTGTAACCTATCATGAAGACAAAATCATGGAATCAATGTATGGCAAAGATGGATCACTTTTTAATATCCTTGGTTATAAAGTAAACAATTCTTCTTTTTCTAGACATGAATATGTTTCCCTAGACAACCCTTCTTGTGGTCGCATATCAAGAACGGGTTGGGAAATCATCGATGGATTCAAAGGAATTACCTATTCTAAGACAGCCACTTTACTTCGGACTATGGAAGGTATGATGGGAGAGGAGGAATTTATTAATTGGATGAAAAGTTATTTTGCTGATTATAGTTTTTCGCATCCTCGTGGTACTCAGATGATCAATCATATAAAAGACTATTTAGCAAATTCATCTAATCCAGATGCACTGGGCAATCCGGATGATTTCTTTAATCAATTGGTACATGGAGTAGATGTACTTGATTATTCGGTCAATGGAATTTCATATTACAATCAAACAACAGGTAGAGGAATAAAGGATATAAACGATAGAAAAGAATTCAGCGAGGGAACGAAGCAATCAAAGATTACTTCAAAAGTGCAGGTCTACAGAATAGGTGGTGTTGTATTGCCAGTTGATCTGAAAGTTATTTATGAAGATTGCTCAGAAGAAATCGTCAAATGGGATGGGAAAGAGAATACAAAATACTTCACTTTCGTAAATGATTCCCCGGTGATAACTGCAGTGATAGATCCAGACTTCAAATTATATTTAGATATAAATCTTAATAACAATAGCTTTACTGTTGCGCCCAAAAAAACGCCTTCATTAAAGATTGGTTCTAAGATGCTTTATTGGGTTCATAATCTAGTGCAATCATTCGGTATTTTTATATGAGTATAGTAAGCAATACCATATCAGGTTTTAGCAAGGGCTTTAAGTTCAGAAAAGTAGCTGGATACATTTTTCTTATCCAATTATTTCTGAGTCTTTTGATCGGCATATTGACGATTGATTATGTGACTAGTTCGATTGGAAATTCTACCAATCTGATGAAGATAATCGAAGGATACAATCATGATGTATTTCAAGATCTATTAAGATTTGAAAGCACGGGATGGTCTATG
>CALHKJ010000517.1 GCA_938033975.1 uncultured Saprospiraceae bacterium
CCATCTTTATACTCTTCAGATCTTGCCATCTCCGCACCATTCAATCTACCACTGATTCTCACTTTGATTCCTTCTGCACCCGCTCTCATGGTAGCTTGGATAGCCATCTTGATCGCTCTTCTATAGTTCATTCTTGATTCAATCTGCTTAGCGATTGATTCTCCAACGATTGCAGCATCCATTTCTGGCTTTCTAATTTCAACGATGTTGATTTGAACATCTTGGCCACTTAACTTCTTAAGCTCTTCTCTGATCTTGTCAACTTCAGATCCACCTTTACCGATGATTATACCTGGTCTAGAGGTATTGATCGTAACTGTGATTCTTTTCAAAGTTCTCTCGATGATAACTTTAGAAACTCCACCTTTATTAATTCTGGCAGCTAGGTATCTTCTAATTTGTTCATCTTGAACTACTTTGTCAGCGAAGTTTTTTCCGCCGTACCAGCTAGAGTCCCATCCTTTGATGATACCGAGTCTGTTTCCAATTGGATTTGTCTTTTGACCCATATTATTCGTCGTTATTATTTTCAGCATCTGAACCTTCGTTGTCCAATTGCTTTCTGTTTTCTACAATCAATGTCAAATGGTTTTGTCTCTTTCTAATTCTGTGAGCTCTACCATGTGGAACAGGTCTGAATCTTTTTAGCATAGTCCCTTCATCAACTAGAGCTGTCTTTACATACAGGTCATAGTCTTCTGCGCTATGTGCCATATCCAATTTGTTTTCCCAATTGGCTATTGCTGAGATCAAAACTTTTTCAGCCCAATCTGAAGCTTCTCTTTTTGTAAACTTCAAAATGTTTAGTGCTTCATCTACATTTTTTCCTCTGATATTGTTGATTACCAATCTCATTTTACGAGCTGATAACGGACAATTTTTGAGTTTAGCTACTGCTTCCATTTTTATTCAATTTTCCTGTTACGGAATTATTTTCTATTTCCTTGGTGACCTCTATAAGTTCTTGTTAAAGAGAACTCACCTAATTTATGTCCAACCATGTTTTCTGTTACGTACACAGGAACAAATGTTTTACCATTGTGAACTGCGATTGTCAAACCTACCATGTCTGGAATAATCATTGATGCTCTAGACCAAGTCTTGATCACCCCTTTTTTATTTGATTCAGAAGCCTTTTCGATTTTACTCAAAAGCTTGTGAAAAACATACGGTCCTTTTTTTACTGAACGAGCCATACTATATTATTTCTTTCTTTTTGTAATAATTAATTTACTTGAAGGCTTGTTTGCCTTTCTAGTCTTCTGACCTTTTGCCATAATACCAGTTCTTGATCTTGGGTGTCCTCCTGAAGATTTACCCTCACCACCACCCATCGGGTGATCTACCGGGTTCATCGCTACCCCTCTTACTCTTGGTCTTCTTCCTAACCATCTCTTTCTTCCCGCTTTACCAAGAACTTGTTTATTGTGGTCTCCATTTGAAGTCGAACCAACTGTAGCTCTACAAACTCCTAGGATCTTTCTTACTTCACCTGAAGGCAATTTGATAATTGCATACTTTCCTTCTTTACCTACAAATACTCCGTATGTTCCTGCGCTTCTTGCTAGCACTGCTCCTCTTCCTGGGTCCAATTCAATTGCGTGAATTGAAGTACCGGCTGGAAGTTTATTAAGTGGAAGTGAATTCCCAACTACTGGTTCTACACTTTCACCAGAAACAACTGTATCTCCAACTTTCAATTTATCTGGAGCAAGAATGTATCTTTTTTCTCCATCTGCATATTGAAGCAAAGCGATGTAACCAGTTCTGTTCGGATCGTACTCGATCGTCAATACAGTTCCAGGAACTCCATCTTTGAATCTTTTGAAGTCAATTACCCTGTACTTTCTCTTGTGTCCACCACCTCTATTTCTCACGGTCATTTTACCACTGTTGTTACGACCGCCTGATCTATGCTTACCAGAAGTAAGAGATTTTTCAGGTACGTTGGTTGTCACTTCTTCGTAAGTGTTTCCAACTCTTGTTCTTGTTCCCGGTGTTACCGGATTGTATTTTCTAACTGACATTTATGTCAAAATTTAAATTCAATTAAAGATCACCGAAGAAATCGATTTCTTCGCCTTTTTCAACTGTAACAATTGCTTTCTTGTATCCAGAAACTCTTCCTTTCTGAACTCCAGATCTAGTATTTCTAGTCTTAGATTTTGAAGGCATGTTCATAGTATTAACTGCTGCTACATTCACATTATAGTGTGAGCTTACAGCTGCTTTGATTTCAATCTTGTTAGCATTCTTTGCAACAACAAAGCTATACTGACCTCCTCCTTCAGAAAGTTTTTCTGATTTTTCGGAGATGATTGGTTTTATAAGTATTTCTTTAGCCATTTCTTTTTATTTAAGAATTTGAAGCTTTTAGTTTTTCAATTGCACTTACTGAAAGTACTACAGTGTTAGCATAAAGAATATCGTATGTATTCAATTCGCTTAAGTTAACCACCTTAGCTTCTTTCAAATTTCTGCTTGATAAAAGCAAGTTTTTGTCTGCATCTCCAAGTACGAAAACTGATTTTGAGTTTCCAACTTCCAAGCCTTTCAAAACATCTTTGAATGCTTTTGTTTTTGGAGTTTCAAAAGAAAAGTCTTCAATAACTTTAATTTGAGAATCTTTTGCTTTTGCAGAGAAAGCTGAGTTTCTAGCCAATACTTTGACTTTTTTATTCAACTTAATGTTGTATTTTCTTGGTCTAGGACCAAATACTCTACCTCCACCTTTAAACAAAGGAGACTTAAGTGATCCAGCTCTTGCTGTACCAGTACCCTTTTGCTTTTTTATCTTTCTTGTAGAAGCTTTGATTTCTCCTTTTTCCTTTGCTTTATGTGTTCCCTGACGTTGTGCAGCATTGTATGCTTTTACAGCCAAGTACACGGCATGCTCATTTGGTTCAATTCCAAAGATTGCATCAGGTAGATCTACTGATTTACCCGTTGATTTTCCATCTGTGTTTAATACATCGACTTTCATCAGGATTATTTTTCAATTATTACGTAAGAACCTTTGTGCCCTGGCACTGCTCCTTTTACAAGTAGCAAGTTCTTTTCTGCAAAAATTCTAACAACCTTAAGGTTCTTAGTTTTAATTCTCTTTCCACCAGTTCTTCCACCCATCTTCATTCCTTTGATAACTTTCGAAGGTGTTGAAG
>CALHKJ010000518.1 GCA_938033975.1 uncultured Saprospiraceae bacterium
TAGTTCCAAAGGAAGAGAATTTGATGTGGTAAGGAAGATTATTGTGAAGTAGCAGGAGTACTTGGCCTCCCTGATTCCATATTTCGCGTTCCGACGAAATCTGAAATCTGTCCCTCCACCTACGGGTAGAGGGATTGAGATTCGCATAACTTTTCCTTCTCTAATTAAGGAATTCTCAATTCGTCGACCATTATTTTCGTAGAACTAAAGATTTCATGAATGATTGCTTTCAGTGAAGAAATTAGTGTTTAAAAAACAAACACCTCTTCGCAACTCAATCCCTCCATCCCTAGATGGAGGGACAGTATTTTTAATCGTTCATCCGATTAAAAATAACAGGGTGGCCTTCGTTCACCCGATTAAAAATATTAGGGTGGCATGATCTTTCCTCAAATTAAAAAAACAGCTTGCCAATAGTACTCAGGAATTAGACAAAGCCTCAATGCACTCCTCTCGAATATTCCATAGCTCTTTAAAACTAAATGCAATAGAAGATTCTTTTATCCATCGCTTCATAAAATCTTTATGAAAATCCACCTTAAATTTAATGACTTGCTCAGGGCTAATTTTGATCTCCTCCAAAATATCTTTCTCAATTCTTGCGATATCTGAACTTGGATTAGTCAAATCCATTTTTTGATTCGAAACACTCAAATAACAATGAGCTTCAGGAATATATTCTAAACTATACTTTTCAAGTACCTTTCCAATTTTTTGCGTGTTGGCTCCATTCATCTTGTACATGCAAAGTATCAAATCAACTTCTTGGATATTGTTTTCATCCGCAATCATTTTTAGCAAAGCATGTTTTGAACTGCAGGTACCTTTTTGTTCCTGCAAAACAAGTCTGAGATCATGACGATTAGCATTCCTTCCATAGGGTAAGTTTCGAATATAATCGAGCAACTCATCCCAGCTCATTTGCTTTGGCAACAGTCCAGTTGCTCCACCTTGATAACTTAGGTAATTAGTCAATTTAATAATTATTAGAAATAATTTGTGTAATTTAATTAGAACTAAAACTAACTATTATGGAACAAGATGAAAAACCAATTGATGAAATTCAAGAAAACATCAACGAAAATGTAAATGAAGTAGAACAAGAAGATCCACCATCAATGGGTGGAGCGCTTAAGAGTTTGGCTTTTACAGCACTCTTTATTTTTGGTGCATATTATTTTTATTCTACGATGAAAAGATATGAGAACGGAGAAGAAGTAACTATGATGTCCATTCTTTTTGCAGCTTACAAACTACTTGGCAAAACAATACCTGCCATAATTTTAGGACTTATAGGTTTAGCCACTGGATTTGCTGGCGTAAATGAAATGAGAGCAGCCAGTGCTTCAAACGCATAAATGAACCAAAACATACATCTCTTTGAAAAGCTTATCAATTAATTTTGATAAGCTTTCTTTTTTGTAAGAAAGCTAGCGATATTACCAGCTCAAAGCAAGCAGCAAGTTGAAAGACATTTTACTAATAACACCACCTTTTACTCAGGTCAATACACCATACCCTGGCACTGCCTATCTCAAAGGCTTTTTAAATACAAAGGACATCAGTTCTTATCAAATGGATTTGGGCATAGAGGTAATGCTTGCCATTCTATGCAAAGCTGGGTTGGAAAAAACATTTGCAGAAGTGAATTTAGAAAATGGCTTGTCTGAAAACGCCGAAAGAATCTATTCACTTCGCAATTACTACATCGATACTATTGATGAGGTCATCTTATTCCTTCAAGGGAAAAATTCTTCTCTTGCAAGAAAAATTTGCTCTGAAAATCTATTGCCCCAAGCAGCCAGATTTCAACAAGTAGAAGATTTGGAATGGGCTTTTGGCTCAATGGGTATTCAAGACAAAGCAAAATATTTAGCAACTTTATTCTTAGAAGATCTTTCCGATTTCATCAAAGAATGCATCGATCACAACTTTGGATTCAGCCGCTATGCAGAGCGATTAGGAATGAGCGCCAATTCATTTGATGAATTGTATGCTGAGCTAAATCAACTGAATACATTCGTAGATGGATTTACCATAAGGATACTTGAAGAAAAAATATCAGAACATCAACCAAAGTTGGTCTGTCTATCTGTACCCTTTCCAGGAAATCTGTATGCCGCTTTCAAATGTGCGCAACACCTTAAACAAAATCACCCAAAAATAAAAGTTGCAATGGGCGGAGGTTTTCCAAATACAGAATTAAGATCGCTCAAAGACAAACGTGTATTTGAATACTTTGATTTCATCAGCTTAGACGATGGCGAACTTCCCATCGAATTGATTTGGTCAAATGTTCATAACCCAAGTTCGACAAATCCAAACTACAATTTCTTAAAGAGAACATTTGTTCTTAACAATGATGAAGTTGTTTACAATAATTTCTCTCTTAGAAAAGACTATGAACAAAAAGATCTCGGAACACCAGATTATCGAGATCTAAAACTTGACGAATACATCTCAGTGATTGAGGTAGCCAATCCTATGCACAGTCTTTGGAGCGATGGAAGATGGCTCAAGTTGACCATGGCGCATGGATGCTATTGGGGCAAATGTACTTTTTGTGATATCTCACTTTCATACATCAAAGATTACGAGCCATTAACAGCCAAATTATTGGTGGATAGAATGGAAGAAATGATTGAACAAACCGGCGAACGAGGATTTCACTTTGTTGACGAGGCTGCACCACCTGCATTGATGAAAGAATTGGCAATCGAGATTATCCGAAGAAAACTCAAAGTGAGTTGGTGGACCAATATCCGATTTGAAAAAAGTTTTACTTGGGATCTTTGCCAGCTACTTCAAGCTTCTGGATGCATAGCTGTTTCTGGCGGATTAGAGGTAGCCTCCAATCGTTTGTTGGAACTGATCCAAAAAGGTGTTACGGTAGAACAGGTCGCAAGAGTAAGCAGAAATTTTACAGGCAATGGAATTATGGTGCATGCTTACCTCATGTATGCCTACCCTAGTCAGACTGTTCAAGAAACTGTAGACAGTTTAGAAATGGTCAGACAGATGTTTGAACAAGGAATATTACAGTCCGGCTTTTGGCATCAGTTTGCCATGACAGCACATAGCCCTGTCGGTATGGAACCAGAAACTTATGGAGTGACACCTATTGTCAATTCTGTAAGCTTTGCTCACAATGATGTCGAATTTGAGGATAGCACAGGCATTGACCACAACGTATTTTCCTATGGCCTTAAAAAGTCATTGTACAATTACATGCACGGAATTTGTTTTGATTATGAATTGCAAGAATGGTTTGACATTGAGATTCCAAACACTAATATTGAACCAAACTTTATTGAAAAAGCTTTGGAGCAACAAGAAATAATTAAGCTTAAGACAAGTACGAAAATTTATTGGCTTGGAACAAGACCTAGCTCACAAGATATCGGAGAATTCAAGCGCATGATTTTTCACAACCAACAAGAAAGCGCTGAATTGCTTTTGGAAAAAGACTTGGCTACATGGTTACTAGAAACTTTAGATCATGCAAAGCTTAGCAACGAAACAGCCCTCAGCTATCAAAGCCTACGTGAATCTTATGAATTAAAATTTTCTGACTTTGATG
>CALHKJ010000519.1 GCA_938033975.1 uncultured Saprospiraceae bacterium
GATATTCTGCATTCGCGAGTAGCTCTGAGTAATATCTTTTGTTTGAAGAAATTGGGAGCTGAAGTAATGGTTTGTGGTCCTCCGACCTTAATTCCAAAACACATCAAGAATCTTGGAGTGCAGGTGAGTTATAATATCAACGAAGCTTTGCAATGGTGTGACATTGCAAATGTGCTGAGGATTCAATTGGAAAGACAAAATATAAAATATATACCTTCTTTAAGGGAGTATTCCATGTACTATGGAATTAGGAAATCAATGCTGGATAAACTTGATAAAGAGATTATTATCATGCACCCTGGTCCTATTAACAGAGGCGTGGAGCTTTCAAGTGATGTAGCCGATTCTGAGCACTCAATCATATTAGATCAGGTAGAAAATGGAGTAGCTGTGAGAATGGCTGTTTTGTATTTATTGGCAGGTAAAAGAAATTTAGCCAAAACTTAAAATTTACTTAAAGTCTAATGTTGTTAGAATCAAAAGAATCTAAAATTCATTATGATTGAGTATAACAATGTTATAAAGAGAAAAAATAGTTCTATGAGGTATCTTATACTAGTGATGATTGCTTGTTTCACAAATACGCTGAGTGGTCAACATAATATCAAGTTCAAAATCAACAATTACGAAAATGACACTTTGATTGTTGGATATTACCTAGGAGATAAGCAACTTGTGCACGACACACTAATGGCTCAAAAGCCAGGCAAATTTGTCATGAAAGGCGATAGCACCTTAAACAAGGGATTTTACCTTTTACTTACCATTCCTGATAATAAAATAGTTCAATTCTTGATTGATGAGGATCAAGAGTTTGAAATGGAAACCGATGTTAACCGCCTAGAAATTTCAAAGTTTAAAGGATCATTAGATAACGAGTTGTTTAGTGATTATGTAGCTTTTCTTTCAAAGCAAAGACCTAAAGCCGATGCCTTACGTCAGCATATTGATGCATTAGAAATGGGCGATCCTAAAAGGGACGAATTAATGAAGCAATTGGATGACTTTGATAGTCAAGTTGAAGCTGAACAAAACATTATAAAAGAGAAGCATCCAAATACTTTAACAGCTATGCTCATTAATTCAAATACCGGAATTGATTTTCCAGAATTTGAAGGAGATGAAAAAGAGCAGAAAATGCAGACTTGGCAGTATTACAAGCAGCACTATTTTGACCATATTGATTTGGGCAACCCTTCAAGTTTAAGAACTCCATTCTTGGATACACGTGTAAAGTATTACATGAAAAACCTAACAGCCAATCATCCAGATTCTCTTATCAGAAGTATCGATTATTTGCTAAAAGAAATGAGGCCAGCTGAAGAAACATTTAGGTTTTATCTAAGTACTTTCCTCAACGAATATATTCAATCAAAGATAGTTGGAATGGATGCGGTCTATGTGCACCTTGCAGAAAATTATTATGCGAAAGGGGATGCACCTTGGTTGGATGAAGAAACAACAAATACTATTGTTGACAATGCAATGGATATAAAGCCGGTATTAATAGGAGAGACAGCACAAGATATTCAAGTCTATCTAGAAGATGGAAGTCCAATTAAGATAAGCGATATAGACTATGAGTATTTGGTTGTAATGTTTTGGGCACCTGACTGTGGACACTGTAAAAAATCGATGCCAGATGTTGTTGAATTTTATGAAGAATACAAAGATAAAGGTGTCAAACTTTTAGCTATTTGTACCAAGCATAAAGAAAAGACAAAATCATGTTGGGAGATACTTGAAGAGAAGGAGATGACTGGCTTCATCAATGCTGCAGATACCAATCACAGATCATTATTCAAACTGAAGTACAACGTCAAAACAACTCCGAAGATTTTTGTCCTTGATCCCGATAGGAAGATACTAATGAAGAATATTGGAGGAGCACAATTGAAAGATGTAATGGAAGAATTGTTTAGAAGGGCTAAGGAAGAGCAAGGTATGGATTGATACCACATTGAGCTCATTTTCCGCCTGAAAGAAACATTTATACCATTAATTCAGTTTATTAGTCATATAAGTGGTAATTTAGACTAACAAATATACATTCACAACACTAAATAGGCGGGCAATGGCTTGCTGAAGCATTATATACTATGTCGTTTACTAAATTGAAGTTAATTGACCCTTTGCTTAGGGCAATAGAAGAAAGAGGATACAAAGAAGCAACATTCATACAAAAAAAGGCAATCCCACAAATCCTGCAAAGGAAAAATGTCATGGGAATCGCCAAAACTGGAGCTGGCAAAACTGCCGCATATTCTATACCAGTTGTACAGCTTATTCACAGAATTGATAAAAAATCTACAGGTAAGCCTACCTTGAGAGCACTCGTTGTGACTCCCAATGATAAGTTGAGCTTGCAGGCAGGGAAAAGCTTTAGTGATTATGCAAAGCACACTATTGTAAAACATGCTGTGGTTACAAAGCATGATGATCAAAGTCAAGTAAAGTTGCTTGAGGAGGGAGTCAATGTTTTGATTGTAAATGCAAAAGAAATAGAGCCACTACAAAATAAAAACAAGGATACATTTAAAGATGTGAAAATTCTAGTACTTGATGAATTTGATGCAATGCTTAAAGATGGTTCCAAAGAGCAAATAGAAAAGATGCTTGGGAATATTCCTTCTGGTATTCAGACAATTTGTTTTACAGGTTCAGCAGGTCCAGATATTGATGGTTTGCTCAAACAAAGATTGGAAGGAGCAGAAAAGTTCGAAGTTTACCCAAGACCTAAAAAGGGTGATAAGAATAAGCCCAATAAAAAATCTGATAAGTCTAAAAAAGACGGTGCCAAAGCTAATGCTAAGAAAAAGAAGAAGAAAAAAGGAGGAGGAAGAAAAAGCACGGAGATGTCAGACAAGCTTAAGGCTAAGTTCTTGTGGCCGTTAGAGAAATAGAAACCTTACTTTCTTATACAAGTTTACACTATTCTATAATCCTGCCTTCTACAATGTTAAAGGTAATGTCGCACACTTTGGCTAAGTATTCATCGTGTGTTACAATCACAAAGGTTTGGTTGAATTCCTTTTTAAGTTTTTGAATCAAGTTGTGGACTTCTTCTGAGGTGCCTTGATCAAGATTTCCAGTGGGTTCATCAGCAAATACAACTTTGGGATTGTTGACCAATGCTCTTGCAAAGGCAACACGTTGTTGTTCACCACCAGACATTTCATTTGGCTTATGTTCCAGTCGATGAGAAAGTTCAAGATAGTCTAATAATTCTTTTGCTTTTTTAAATGCCTCAGCTTTATTGGCAGAATTAACCATAGCTGGAATCGCAACATTTTCCAAGGCTGAAAATTCATTGAGTAAATGATGGAATTGAAAGACAAAGCCAATTTTGCTGTTTCTAATTTGTGCCAATTCCTTGCTTGAAAGACCTGCTACCAATTGATCATCGATGAAGACATTTCCTGTATCTGGATTGTCAAGTGTGCCAAGGATTTGTAGGAGTGTACTCTTTCCAGCACCCGATTTTCCCATAATTGCTACTGTTTTGCCTTCCGGGATTTCTAAATCAATGCCATTAAGCACTTTTACATCTTCATATGATTTATAAATATTTTCTGCTCTAATCATCTGTTACTCGCCAAATTATTGTGTTTTTACCAAATTTTATTGGCCTTAAATGCCTTTGCTTGCATTAGTTTATTTTCTTTCGCTTCACAATGTATAACATTAATGGTATTTAATTATTTTTGGTATAAATATCTTCTAATACATGAGGGTGCTCCAACTATGCAGAAAATTTCCTTATCCCTTGAAAGACGGGGAGGCTATTGCTGTTAATAGCCTTAGTAGGGCTTTGACAGAATACGGCTGTGAGATTACCTTGCTGGCTATGAACACCGAAAAGCACTATTCTGAAGTCCCAGATCATTCTCCAGAATTATCACATTATAAGAACGTAGAA
>CALHKJ010000520.1 GCA_938033975.1 uncultured Saprospiraceae bacterium
AAGATCATCTGGAGTTCCATCATCAGCTGGTGTACTATCCACATCATCGCCACTATCTGCTGTGATCTCTGCATCGTTTATCATTGATGTCGCAGTTGATGCTGGATCAATTTGATAGAATACTTCGATTACTTGTGATGACATTGGTGCCAAATTAATTACCTCAAAGGTTTCGTTTCCGTTGTCAATCACATTTGCGTCAGCTGTTGAACTTTGATAAATCAATCCTGCTGGACTATAATCTGTTACTTCTGTACTTGTTGCAACTACATCTCCCTGGTTAAAGACTGTAATATCAAATGATATTACATCACCTGGTGCAAATGGACCTGCTGAAGTAAGAACTTTTGTTAATGCTAAATCGAATACTGGTTCTGGTTGAACAACCATAACTAATTCTGGATCTTGGTCATCACCACCAAATAGATCGGAGGTATCATCGTTGTTTATAGTATCATCTGGTGTAGCATCATCACCTGGTGTACTATCCATATCATCTCCATCATCAAATGTAATCTCTGAATCATTGATAAGACTTGTACCTGTGAAAGTTGCATCAATAGTTAAAGTTATACTAACACACTCAGTTGTACCTGCAGGTATACTTGCTATTGTGGCTACATAATCCGCACCTACTAAAGCAAAGTCTGCACTGTTGGCAAAAGTCATTCCTGTTGGAATATAATCTGTCACTTGGACTCCCGAAGCATCTATTGTTCCTTGGTTTACAACACAAATATCAAAACTCACATCATCACCTGGTGCATATGGACCTGCACTTGTTGTAACTTTTGTCAATGCTAAATCATATACTTGACCTATCATTATCAACTCTGGATCCTGATCATCGCCCCCTGCTATGTCTGCGGTATCATCATTTCCAGCTAAATCATTTGGAGTTAGATTATCTGCTGGTGTACTATCTACATCATCGCCATCATCTGCTGTAATTTCAGCGTCGTTGACAAGACTCGTACCCATAAAACTTGGATCAATCATTAAAGAAATGCTTACACATTCAGTTGCGCCTACTGGAATACTTGCAATGGTTGCAACATAGGCTCCACCTACTAAGGTAAAGTCTGAACTGCTTGCGAAGGTCATTCCCGCTGGAATATAATCTGTTACTTCAACTCCACTCGCTGCTATTGTACCTTGGTTCACTACACAAATGTCATAACTTACATTATCTCCTGGCGCATATGGACCAACGCTTGTAGTAACTTTAGTTAACGCTAAATCATAAATCTGTTGAACCATTACTAATTCAGGATCTTGATCATCACCACCTTCATTATCTGCTGTATCATCGTTATTTGCTAAATCATCTGGTGTTGCATCATTGCCTGTTGTGCTATCAATATCGTCTCCATCATCGGCAGTAATCTCTGCATCATTGATAAGACTAGTTCCTGTAAAGTTTGCATCAATAGTCAAAGTTATACTGACACATTCAGTTGCACCTACTGGAATACTTGCAATGGTTGCAACATAGGCTCCACCTACTAAGGCAAAGTCTGGACTGCTTGCGAATGTCATTCCTACTGGAATATAATCTGTTACTTCAACTCCACTTGCTGGAAGTGTTCCTTGGTTGACAACACAAATATCAAAACTCACATTATCACCTGGAGCATATGGACCAGTACTAGTTGTTACTTTCGTTAAAGCTAAATCATAAGCTTGTGCCACCTGAACTAATTCAGGATCTTGGTCATCACCACCTGTTGTATCTGCAGTGTCATCATTTCCAACAAGGTCATCTGGTGTACCATCATCGCCAGGAGTACTATCAATATCATCTCCATCATCTGCTGTTATTTCTGCATCGTTGATTAGACTGGTTCCTGTGAAATTTGCATCAATTGTTAAAGTAATGCTTACACATTCTGTTGTTCCTACAAGGACACTAGGTATTGTTGCAATGTATGCTCCACCAACTAGAGCAAAGTCTGTACTGCTTGCAAAGCTCATTCCTGCTGGAATATAATCTGTTACTTGCACACTGCTGGCATCAAGTGTTCCTTGATTCTCTACGCAAATATCAAAACTTACGTTATCACCAGGTACATAAGGACCTGTACTTGTTGTTACTTTTGACAGTGCTAAATCATACACTTGACCTATCATTACGATTTCTGGATCTTGATCATCTCCTCCAGCAGTATCTGCTGTGTCATCATTATTTCCAGTATCATCTGGAGTAGCATCATCTCCTGGAGTACTATCTATATCATCTCCATTGTCTGCTGTTATTTCTGCATCATTAATTAGGGCAGTTCCCATTGTACCTATATCTATAGTAAGAGTAATACTTACGCATTCTGTAGCACCTACTGCAATACTAGGAATTGTTGCCACATATGCTCCTCCAGTCAAAACAAAATCTGAGCTGCTTGCAAAGCTCATTCCTGCCGGGATGTAGTCTGTTACTTCTACACCAGCAGCAGGTATTGTTCCTTGGTTTACAACACAAATATCAAAACTTACATTATCGCCCGGTGCATAAGGACCAGTACTTGTTGTGACTTTTGTTAAAGCTAAATCATAAATCTGATCTACTGTGACCAATTCTGGATCTTGGTCATCACCACCTGCTGTATCAGCTGTATCATTATTTGCTGCTAGATCATCAGGAGTGGCGTCATCTGCTGGCGTACTATCTATATCATCGCCATCATCAGCTGTAATTTCTGCATCATTAATGAGACTTGTTCCCATAAAGTTTGCATCAATTGTCAATGTGATACTAACACATTCTGTTGCTCCAACAGGGATACTTGCAATGGTAGCAACATAAGCTCCGCCTACTAAGGTAAAGTCTGGGCTGCTGGCAAAAGTCATACCTGCTGGTATATAATCTGTAACTTCTACACCACTTGCTGGTAAAGTACCTTGATTGACAACACATATATCAAAACTTACATTGTCTCCTTGTGTGTACGGACCTGCACTTGTTGTTACTTTCGTTAGGGCTAAATCATAAATTTGCTCAACCACAACAAGCTCTGGATCTTGGTCATCACCACCTGCTGTGTCTGCTGTATCATCATTATTTGCAAGATCGTCTGGTGTATCATTATCTGCCGGTGTACTGTCTATATCATCTCCATCATCTGCTGTAATTTCTGCATCATTTATTAAGCTAGCTCCTGTAAAGTTTGCATCAATCGTCAATGTAATGCTTACACATTCTGTTGCACCTACAGGTATACTTGCTATTGTTGCAACATAAGCTCCACCAACTAAAGCAAAGTCTGGGCTACTTGCAAAGTTAAAACCAGCTGGTATGTAATCTGTTACTTCTATGCCACTTGCTGGTAATGTTCCTTGGTTAACTACACAAATATCAAAACTAACATTATCACCAGGCGAATATGGCCCAGAGCTTGTTGTTACTTTCGTTAATGCCAAATCATATATTTGATCAACCATAACCAATTCTGGATCTTGGTCATCACCACCATTTGTATCAGCAGTATCATCATTGGCTGGCAAATCATTTGGAGTAGCATCATCTCCAGGTGTACTATCAATATCATCTCCATCATCTGCAGTAATCTCTGCATCGTTAATTAGACTTACTCCTGTAAAGTTTGCATCAATTGTCAATGTAATGCTTACACACTCTGTTGCACCTACTGGAATACTTGCTATAGTAGCAACATATGCGCCACCTGTTAAGGAAAAATCTGGGCTGCTTGCAAAGCTGAAACCAGCTGGAATGTAATCTGTTACTTCTACACCACTTGCGTCTTGTGTACCTTGATTGACTACACAAATATCAAAACTAACATCATCACCTGGAGAATAAGGACCAGCTGTTGATGTCATTTTAGTTAAGGCCAAATCGTAAACTTGACCAACCATTACCAATTCAGGATCTTGGTCATCACCACCCATTAAATCAGCGGTATCATTGTCACCTGGTAAATCATCAGGTGTACTATTATCACCTGGTGTACTATCCATATCATCTCCATCATCAGCTGTAATCTCTGCATCATTGATAAGACTTGTACCCATAAAGTTTGCATCAATTGTTAATGTGATACTAACACATTCTGTTGCTCCAACTGGAACACTTGGTATTGTTGCCACATATGCTCCACCTATTAAGGCAAAGTCAGTACTGCTTGCAAAGCTCATGCCAGCTGGGATATAGTCTGTTACCTCAACATTGCTTGCATCAAGTGTTCCTTGATTGACAACACAAATATCGAAACTAACATTATCGCCAGGCGCATATGGCCCTGCACTTGTTGTTACTTTTGTCAATGCTAAATCGTATACTTGGCCTATCATCACTAACTCTGGATCTTGATCATCGCCACCTGCAGTATCTGCAGTATCATTATTTCCTGGTAGATCATCTGGAGTAGCATCATCTCCTGGTGTACTATCTATATCATCTCCATCATCTGCAGTAATTTCAGCATCATTGATAATACTTGTACCCATAAAGCCCGCATCAATTGTCAATGTGATGCTTACGCATTCTGTTGCTCCAACCGGGATACTTGCAATACTTGCCACATACATTCCACCAGTTAAGGCAAAGTCTGGACTACTTGCAAAGGTCATACCTGCTGGAATGTAGTCTGTAATTTCAACATTAGAGGCATCCAATGTTCCTTGATTTACTACACATATATCATAAGTTACATCATCACCAGGCATATAAGGACCTGAACTTGTTGTTACTTTTGTTAGAGCTAAATCATAGAAGCAACCTGTTTCTACAAGAGTTACATCTGACAAATCTACAGGACAGGTATCATCTCCCCATCTTACCCAAAGGTCATAAGTGCCTACTGGCAAATTTGAAATTGTGAAAGTTCCAACATTATCAAGAGTTGAATACGGATATGTGACACCTCCATCGATACTAAAATCTATGTTTGTTCTGTTCGGTGCATTAGGAAAAGTAAATGTAATACTTCCATCATCAGCACCGCATGTAGGATTTGTTGATGTAATATTTGATACTACTGGGAGATCAAAAACATTTACAACCATCTCGTCTGTATCTTCACAGCCATTTAGGTCTGTCACAGTTACTATATAAGTTGTTGTTGAAGTAGGAGACACTGTATGTGTAGCACCTGTTCCAAGTCCATTATCCCAGATATACATATATGGAGCTGTACCTCCAGAAGCTGTAGCTGTCAAAGTAGCACTATCACCAGCACATATATCTTGGTTTACGCCCGCATCTGCCACTGGCTCTTCTATATTTTGAAGGACTGTAGTAGATTGTACATCAGTACAGCCAGTATTTGTATCTGTAATCGTCACAGTATAGGTGCCAGGATCCATCACTAACGGATTCCTCACCATAGAAGTAAATGCATTTGGCCCTGACCAGCTATAAGTGTAAGTAGCTATATTAGGTGAGGCAACTATATTTACTTCCGTAACATCACATGTTAGCGGACCGTTATTTGAAGCAGCACCTTGTGGAACATCATTAACTATTATATCAACAGTTGCAGAGCCTTCACAGCCTGCAACATCATTAAATACATAAGTAATTGTATGAGTTCCAACTCCTGCAACTGCTGGATCAAATTCTCCTGTCATGGTATTGGTAATACCTGTACCAGAAAAAGTTCCGCCTTCTGGACTATGTGCTAATAAAACTGAAGGATCAGTAACACAAAAAGGTCCAGCTGGATCTAAGGTTACTGAAGGTGCATTTTGAGTAGTAAATGTTATACAATCACTAACATCTGTACACATCTGTGTACCATCATCCGTTGTTACAATTACTCTATATGAAATATCTTGTGTTATTGGATCAGGATCATAAGTTGCACTTGTTGCTCCGATTATATCTGCAAAGACACCATTGGAACAATCAAAAGTACTTGATTGCCATTGGTACATAATTGTAGCAGAACTTGAAGTTGATGCCGGTGTAACAATTGGAACGATACTTGGATCACTTCCCAAACAAATAGTTTGATCAGCTCCCAAAACTGGAGCTACCAAGTCGCATTCAGGTACTGCAGGATCATCATAACAAAAACTAAATCTTGATACTGCCCCACTACCTAAGAAATCAACTACTACTTGAGTAGCGTCAGATATGTTTACAAATTGAGTAAATACATCGTTGTCTAAACCACCAGGTAAAACAACCGTCGTAGTAGAGCCATCTGAATGGGTTATGTCAATTTGTCCTTCAGAATCATCCACAAAGT
This sequence comes from uncultured Saprospiraceae bacterium, assembly GCA_938033975.1. Lineage (GTDB taxonomy): Bacteria > Bacteroidota > Bacteroidia > Chitinophagales > Saprospiraceae > JAHDBF01. The sequence continues at coordinate 6,207 of CALHKJ010000520.1, forward strand.
TGACATAGTTTAATGTTATTGGACAATCGAAATCAAAGATTATTTGACCAGGACCAATGTCATCTGGATCATCATCAAGACCATCTCCATCACTATCAACGAAGTCTTCCTCAACGATTAGGATGATGCCTTCTGGTGTACAATTTGATTGTCCTGCACCTTGGTTACTTATACCAGGACAATTCGTTGTACAAGTTGGGCAATTCATACTTGGAGTTCCCAAATCGACATCTCCTCCTGAAGGATTAGAACTATCAAAGGCAACTATCGGATGCATTGGATCACCAGTAGATACCGTAACACCAAAAGCGTCGTACTCTGTATCAATCACTTGACCAGGCAAAATAGGATCTCCGTTTGCATCTGTTTCAAAATCAAGTTCATAGCAGCCTGTTAATCCAGTAACGGGAGTTTCTGCGTAGAATTCTTCAAAGCCATTGCCATATGTACTCGAAATGAATACTAAGCTTAGGCTTAAAATCAATAACCTTATTGTATATTTCATCAGTAATTAAGTTTCGTATCTAATTACTGCCATTGGGAGATGGGAGATCCAAACTCCCCTTGCTATTAGCAATTGAAGTTTGAATTATATTATGTAATTAACAAAGTGGAAGAAGGCTTGGCCATCACATATCGGCGCAAGTTAGTAAAAAACAACTACATATTACAATTAATCGTAATATGTAATAGCGATTAATTTTAACAATAATTACCTACAAGACTCAGATTTTCGATGATAAAAGTTGCCAGGCCCTATGATTTGGAGATGAAATCTATTGTTAACGGTTATAACCATTAGTTACTATAACAAAATTAAGGCATCTAAGTAATAAACTTAGTTGTCACTCAAAAGTAGTCCAGCTAGCTGCAATAATTCAAGTTCATTTACTTTAGCATTGATTTTAGCATTTGACAAACTCACTTGAGCAGTTAATAAATTTAACTGTGCTTGACGAAACTCAATCGAACTCAATTGGCCTACTCTAACTCTTTCTTCTGTTCTTTTAAAATTTTCTTCATTGGTATCCAATGCTTTTCTTTCTACTTCTAAAACAAAAATGGCATTTTGGTAATTTGCCCATGCGTTCCTGATATCTCTTTCGAGAATTTGTTCAAGATTCTGAAGTTGCAATTTTTGATTTTGAATATTTAGGACAGCATTTTGAGCTCTTACATCCCTAGAACCATCGAATAATGTCCATGATAGACCTACGTTTCCATTCAGTCCTCTTGAATTGGATTGATCAATGAATGAACCTGTTGCATTATCTGAATAATTAAGGCCGTAAGAAAGTCCTGCAAAAACTGTTGGCTTTTTTTCAGCATCCAAAATATCTAGATTAAGTGAATTTACATTTATAGCTAATTTGTTGATTTCTAAATTTGTATTATTCGTTTTTGCCTTATCAATCAAATTCTCTAAATCTAATTGATTTGAAATTAACTCAGCTTGATTGACTTCAAATTCTGTATCAGCAGATCTACCCATTGCAACATTCAAATTCCTTTTAGCTGTCTCCAAATTCATTTGGGCATTCAAAAGATTCACACTATCTCTTTGAATATCAACGGTAACATTCAATACCGCCAATCCATCTCCCTGACCCAAATCCAAACTATATTGAGCTCTTTTTAGTCTATCTTCTGAAATAGAAATTGCTTCTTCCAAAAATTCTATATTATCTGATAATTGTAATACTTGATAATACTGAGTATAAACAGTCAAAAGGTTTTGCTCTATGGTTTGTTTCAATTGTAAATCCGAAAGCTCAACAGATTGATTCAATTGATCCAGTGTGAGATCTCTTCGTTTATCAAAAATGGTATAGTTGGCTCCCAAAGATGCATTGGCACCCCAATTGAATGCATTTGTTGTAGATGCTTCCAAACCATTACTAAAGTTTTGAGATGCGCTACCTACATTTCCATTCAATCCTGCATCAGCCGTTACGATTGGTAGATAACCATTGGCCTTTCTATCTGTTAGATTTTTAGCAATCTCTAATTCGTTCTTTGCAATTTGAATTCCAAAATTATTTTCCAATGTAATTGCTTTTGCTGATGGTAAGCTCAACAAGTTTTGTGAAAGCGATTGGCTCGCAATTGCAAGCATCAATAATACTAGTATATTTTTCATACGGTCGTATGTATTTTCTTTTTTATTTTTAATCTTGTAATTCTTGTATGGCGCGTTCCACTGATTCTCTTTCTGGTTTCTTTCCATTCCACAACCAACTAAGGGCAACTTTAAAGCTATTTTTTGTTGCTAGCAAAAGTGGTAATAAAAACAAGGTCATCAAAGTTGCGTATGCTATTCCATAAGCAACAGAAATTGCCATAGGAATTAAAAACTGAGCAGAAAAACTTTTCTCCAAAATCAAAGGCGCCAATCCAGCAACTGTAGTCAAAGAGGTCAAGAAAATTGCTCTGAATCTAGACCGGCCTGCTTCAACCATCGCTTTGCGATATGGAACTCCATCACGCAAAAGAAGATTAAATTTTTCAATCAGTACCAAACCATCGTTGACTAAAATTCCAATTAGAGCTACAATGCCAAGCCCAGACAAAACATTAATGCTCTGACCGTGAATCCAATGACCCCAAGCCACGCCAACAAAACTGAATGGAATCAAAATAAATAGTAGCAGCGGTTGTCCATAAGATCTAAAAACAAAAGCAATGACCGAGTACATCAAAATCAATACGACAGGCAATACTCTTCCCATTGCTTCTCCAATTTTAGAGAAGGCTCTATTTTGACCTTCATAAAGAGGAGTAACAGTAGGATATTTTGCAATAATATTAGGAAGAGTGTTAGCCTTCAACTCTGCTAAAACCTCTGCAGCAGAATCTTTAGAATCGGAAAGATCTGACTCTACACGAATTTCTCTTTGACCATCAAGGTGGTTAATTACAACATCCCCTCTTTCAATTGTATAACTAGCAATTTCAGCAAGTGGAACTCGTTCTCCGGAAGGAGTTACAATTCTCATTTTATCCAGATTACTTATGCTACTTCGATTTGATTTATCGTATCGAACCCATACTCGTATTTCATCTCTGCCTCTTTGAAAACGCTGCACTGATGCTCCAAAAAATCCTGCTCTCACCTGTGCCATAACACTGTTAAGTGAAAGTCCTAGTAAATATGCATTG
>CALHKJ010000521.1 GCA_938033975.1 uncultured Saprospiraceae bacterium
CACTCTTTTGCCATCGTCATTTACCAAGGTATCCATTCCATACATAACAATTCCTTTTTCTACCAGAATTGGATTCACCTGTTCAACCATCAGTTTTTCTTCTGGTTCGATTTCTGCCATGTTGGAACTGCCACCCATAGAGACATTACAAAGCCAAGAATCGTTAGCCGGTATTCTCAAAGAAGCACCTAGTATTTCTCCATTTACAACAATGATTCTTTTATCACCTTCCTTGACATTTTTCAAAAATTTTACACCAAGGTATTCAATAGGATTCTGACTATACTGTTTTGCAAAATCTTCAAAAGAAAATGTAGTCAATCCCGAACTAACCACATCTTGATCTATCTTAATTATTCCGCGTCCTCCATATTCATTGTAAGGCTTTAGGACTATCGGAAACTGTTTTCTAAATTCATCAATATCCTCAATCGAGCTACAAATTTTCATTGATGGGCAAATCTGAGGAAAATTCATCAAGAACTTTTTACTACCAGTTTCATAAATTGAATTTGGATTATTTACTATGACTGTATTTGAAAAAACACTATCAAGGAATTGTAGAAAATCTTCGCTAAGAGGTGGTGGCAAACGCAACCAAACCAAATCATACATCTCTGGATCTACTTGATCAAAAGCATTTGACAAAGGGTGATTCTCTTTATTAAATGCAAAATTTTCATCTATCCTAGTAGCCCATAAGGAGAAATTAGAATTACCTTCAAAGAAAGCATCATTTATTTTGTTTCCTCTAGTTACTATATCAACAGATTCCACAAGATGATGCTCTAGCATTTTCACAGATAATTTGTAAAGCGAATTCTCTACACTATGATTGCTGTGATCTGTCAGAATGAGTACCTTTTTCTTCATCAGCTTTAATTCACCAAAATTTCATCAAGAAGACTCGCATCATTATTCAAACTCTTGAAAAGCTTCATTCTAAATTTGCCCTGCTTGTTGACCAAAGTTTGAGCCATTTTGTCTATAGCGACCATCGACAAAACTGTTTGGATATAACACTCAATTAAATCATCAAGACCTATTCCCAATTTATTAAAGTCTCGCCTATCCATCAGAACCAGTCTGTTTGTATCACTGCCCCAGGTACCGTCATTTTTTTTGATTGAAAGATTGGTTCCCAACATGGACCAGCTATCAATACTACTTGTTATATTATCCACAAGCGGCTTAGCAGCTCTTCTAGCATAGGTGCATAAAGGCATAATTCCATTCTCAGTAGTGCTAACCATCATTCTGATATCAGCAACGAATGCCTGATTTTTATTATTAGGAATTGTCCCTACATGATATAATTTGCCTGCTGCTGTCGTACTACTCCAATTCGAGTTTCCAATCAAGCTTTGTACTATAAATAAATCATAGTCAAATTCCATTTCCATAAATGCGTCAAGTTCTTCTTGAGTGACGATTGTATATACACCTTGACCAGCATTGCTATATGGAACTTTTATAACGGCATGCCCACCCATCTTTCTGACCCATAAAGGAATTTCGTTTTTTGATACATCCCAAATAGTTTCAGGCATATTTATCTTCAATCCAAAAGGAGCAATTTCAGAATTAAAAATGTCATAGGCCTTAGCTGCCACCATTTTATTCCTGCCTCCGGCAAGGCAAGCAATCGTAGGATTTAAAATCTTAGTTTTAGAATTGACTGGAATACGATTCCATGGCTTTTGTGTAACATATCTAAAAGCTGCACGCATCGGTAGCCATTCTCCATCCACTAAGACATTCAATATCCCGTCAACAAATTTTGCGGAAGCGTCATCATCATCTTTATAGAATGACACATAATATACCGGCTCTTTCATGACGTCCGCAATAACCTCAGCATATCCAGATACCTCCATTGGGTTTTTATCATAAATTACAGCCAGTCCTCCCTTTATCTTATTCCGCAGATTTTTAAGCATAGGCCTAAATGTTCTTTCCACCATCAGCCTATAGCTACCTTGCTCTCGGTTATCATCAACCAAAGGCATGGACTTCTGACCCGATGGACAAGAATTATTTTCAATCACTACCATCTGCCTCTTCCCTCCAGCTGATGTTACATTCAACAAATCGGCACCAGCCCAAAGAAAATACTTAGCCTTGTGATTCAAGATCTCGGTCAGTTTATCCTTATCAACAGTTGGATGAAGATGGCAATATCGCGTCACAATCCGCTCTTGCTCAAGGTTTAAGAAAAAACTAATCATTGGATGAATAGTCGCATTTAATGCCTTCGGATACCAATGATCATTTGGCTCAAATTCATTGGGAAGGACAGTCCTTAATCTTGTCATTACTTAATTCAATTTAATACTAAACTTAGACTAAATTTCTGATTATAGTAACCCCAATTAGACGATTATTTTCATCAAAATATCTTGACAATAACTATTGATAACATATTGTCTAGCACATCTATTTATTAAGAACTAGGGCTCCTCAGATAAGAAAATTGTATCTCAAACCATGAAGAAACCATATCATGGAATATGTCATAGATTAGTCGTACCTTTTCTTCATTAAAGAACTTCTAGCCATCTTAATCAATTAAATTTAAATAATGAAAAAACTACTAATTGGGCTAAGCTTTATACTTCTAGGAATTCAATTTTCATGCTCACAGAATGTTGCAACTGAGCAGGAAGTAAAAGACCTATCCATGGCCAAATGGCAATGG
>CALHKJ010000522.1 GCA_938033975.1 uncultured Saprospiraceae bacterium
CTGCAACACCAATATGAATATCATTGTTGACGAGCATAGGTTTTCTACTATCTAAAAAATCATCTGTTGGTTCTACATTGTATCCAAGTAATTTTCTAGATTTTATATTTCGATCGACTGCTACTTTTGGAGACATGTCAATCGACTCTCCAATCTCAGCAATCATAGTAGGTCTATGCAGATGATAGAGTAGTGAGGACATTCCATCAAAACCTATCGTTCCAAATAATTGTTCGTAGTAGAGATTGCCATCGGGTTTTCTAAACTGTGTGTGTCTTTTCTTAGGAACACTCCCTAATTTATGGTAAATAGGCATATGAAATATTTATATCAACAAATGTTGATGCAATAATAAATAATTACTGATATTTGTACAAGTATTAAGTCTATTGATTGTTTTGCATAGACATATTGTTTGCAATTATTATAAACGTGATCAGAATGTAATGGTAATAGCTTGAAATCGGAAGGATATTTGTACTTTATAAAGCATTGATTCAAATTAAATGCAACTTCTCATGAAAATTAAAATTCTAATACTGTTATTGTCTTTACTAGCATTTGCAAGTTATTCCCAAATTAATAATTTGGAATTGCCCACTAGTATCAATGATAGCGGTCTTGCACCTGATGCAAGTGCCATTCTTGATGTTCAATCATCTGATAAGGGAGTTTTGTTTCCAAGAATGACTTTAGCTGAACGATCAAATATTTCTAGTCCAGGAGAAGGCTTGTTGATTTTTCAAACAGACGATGAAGCTGGTTTCTATTATTACAGCAATGGTCAATGGAATCTCATTATTACTGATAAGAAAGTTTTTGATCCTTCCTTGCCATTTGGAACAGAAGATTTGGTTGGTGTTCATGTGGCAGTAACGAGTGGTAATCCTTTTATTGTGCCAGCAAATTCAAATTTTTATGGAGCAGTAACTCTAAATGATAGAGCAGCTTTTCCTGCCTACTTTAATTCCTATGGTCTTAATTCATACGCTTTTGTGAGAGTATATTTAGGTCCTAATGGTGTTATTTCTTGCGATGCAACTACAAATGATAAGGTGATTGTGCATGGGTACACTGCACCTGATGATGTTGAAGTTTTATTTCAACCAATTACTGCTGGGCAATCTTATACTGTTCCGGTTGGCAAACAATTATTTTTGAAAGAGATAAATATGCAGCCATTTAGTTCATCCACTAGATTATATGTTGATGGTGTTGAGTTTCCATGGTCAGGAATCGATCGTGAATTGTCTCCTGGTGCTTTTTATATTTTTGAAGGAGGTTCCGTTATCACTTCTAATATTGGAGCAAATCAATGGGTGCATTTATGCGGATATTTTAGATAGTTAAAGTTAATGACAAAGAGAGAAGAGTTTATAGCACAATCACTTAAGTTAATCCATCAGAAAGGATTCAAAGCAACAACAATCAGAGATATTGCCGAGAGTATGGATTGTGATGTAGCGAATGTCTATAATTATATTGATTCAAAACAAGGGCTACTAGAATCACATTTGTTTGCAATTAATAGTGAGTTTCACGAAAATGTAGATCAGATTATAAAGTCTTCTTATGCTCCAATTGACAAGATTAAAAAACTGATTAGTTTGTATGTGGAAATTACAGTTACGAGACCTCTAGAAGCATCACTTCTTGTTAATGAATGGAGAAGCTTGAAAGAGCCAAAATTATCTGAGTTTATAAAAGCGAGAGAAAGTTTTGAGCGTAAAGTGAAAAAAATTATCATTGAGGGGATTAAAGAAGGTGCCTTTCGGCAAATGAATCCCGAATTGGCAACTTACTCATTATTGTCATGTGTCCGTTGGCTTTTTAACAAGTATGCTGGCAAGAAAGTGAAGGTCAATAAAGTAGAAGTTGAAAAGGAACTTGTTGAGTTTGTCTTAAGTGGTTTAAGTAATTAGAAAAAATATTATTAATGAATAAAGTTGTTAAAGATGCTTCAGTTGCATTGGAAGGTTTAAAAGACTCGATGACAATTATGCTAGGAGGATTTGGTCTTTGTGGTATACCAGAAAATTGTATTTCTGAAATGGTCGAATTAGGAGTTAAAGATTTGACTTGTATTTCTAATAATGCAGGTGTTGATGATTTTGGTTTAGGTTTACTTTTGCAGAAGCGACAAATAAAGAAAATGATTTCTTCTTATGTTGGAGAAAACGACGAGTTTGAAAGACAAATGTTGAGTGGTGAATTGGAGGTGGATTTGATACCACAAGGATCACTAGCAGCGCGATGTTATATGGGTGGAGCAGGCGTCCCTGCATTTTATACTCCTGCAGGGTATGGTACGGAGGTCGGTGAAGGCAAAGAAGTACGAGTCTTTGATGGCAAACCCCATTTACTTGAAACTGCATTGACTGCAGACTTTGCCATCGTAAAAGCATGGAAGGGAGATCGTTTTGGTAATTTAATATACAAGGGTACAGCTAGGAACTTTAATCCAGCAATGGCTATGGCAGGAAAAATCACCATTGCGGAGGTAGAGGAACTGGTTGAGCCAGGAGAATTAGATCCAAACTTTATTCACACACCTGGAGTATTCATTCAAAGAATTTTTGAAGGTGCGAATTATGAAAAAAGAATTGAACAAAGAACTGTAAGACCAAAAGCTTAAAATAATGTTGGATAAAAATGGAATAGCGCAGAGAATTGCACAAGAGTTGCAAGATGGATGGTATGTAAATTTAGGAATTGGTATTCCTACTTTAGTAGCAAACTATATTCGTGAAGATTTGAATGTTGTCTTTCAATCGGAAAATGGAATATTAGGAATGGGGCCATTTCCTTACGAAGGAGAGGAGGATGCAGATCTGATTAATGCAGGCAAACAAACAATCACAGCTCTGCCTGGAGCTGCTATTTTTGATTCTGCCACAAGCTTTGCAATGATCAGAGGTCAGCATATACAATTGACTGTGCTCGGAGCTATGGAGGTGTCAGAATCAGGAGATATTGCAAACTGGAAAATTCCGGGACGCATGGTGAAAGGAATGGGTGGTGCTATGGATTTGGTTGCATCGGCAGATAATATTGTTGTTGCTATGATGCATACGAATAAAAAAGGTGCTTCAAAATTATTAAAGGAATGTAGATTGCCATTGACGGGTGTAAAATGTGTAAAAAGGGTGGTTACTAATTTGGCTGTACTTGATATTACTGAACATGGTTTTAAACTAATAGAAAGAGCCCCAGGGGTGAGTGTTGAAGAAATTCAAAATGCAACCGAAGGAACTTTGATTGTAGAAGGAGATATTCCTGAAATGAAAATTTGATTCAACTGAATACTAAAATTTGAATTGTTGAAGTTTAATTTAAAACACTTGCATTTTGAATAGACATTACATTTTTTTACTACAATTTATAGCAATGAAAAGAATGTATGTTGTTTTGGTTTTAGCGAGTGTCCTTTCTGCTTGTATCCCTGATTTACCGACTGAGGAGTTTTCAAGCGAGACAAATCCTGCATTAGAAAATTATTTTGCTGCATTTGAAAGAGAAGCGGCTTTACGTGGTTTTGATATCAATCTAGCTGATCATGATTTGATTAGTACGATTGATGAAATCGAAGAAGATGGTGTAGCAGGAACCTGCCACTATAATTCACAGGAAAGTAACAGGATTACAATTGATCTAAGTTTTTGGAGGTCAGCCAATACAAGCACAAGAGAGCTGGTTGTGTTTCATGAATTAGGGCATTGCGTATTGTTTCGTGATCATCTTGAAGACGAAAACAATCAGAATACCTGTCTAAGTATCATGAATAGCGGTACTTCTGGTTGTAATGTGAGATACGCAAACAACAGAGAGTATTACCTAGATGAATTATTTTCACTTGATTGAACCATATGATGGTAGGGTACTTGCATTAACAAATATAATCTAAGTTCAATTTTCGTATTTTTGTATTTCGCTTTGGAATAAATAAAATAGAAAATGAAAATATTGATTATTGGAGGAGGTAATATGGGTAAGACCTATGCAAAGAGTTTTCTCAATGCGCATATTGTTACCCCAGAGAATTTGTTGATTTTAGAAAGATCAGAAGAAAAAGCGGAAGCCTTATCAAAATTAGATATTGGGACTGTACATGGTACTCCAGGAAATTATATAAAGGAAGCAGACCTTATTGTTTTGGCTGTGAAGCCTCAAGATGTTCGTTTGCTTTTTGATAGCATTGAGCCATACATAGATAAGCAACAAGTATTTCTTTCGATAATGGCAGGAATTAATATCTCCACCATATCCAAACATTTAGGTGCACCAAAGATCATACGAGCCATGCCAAACTTACCTGCTCAAATTGGTAAAGGAATGACTGTCTTCAGTTCTTCCGAAGACGTGACTAGAATCGAGTTGGTCACTGTTCAGAACTTATTGAATGCTACTGGTAAAACCTTATACGTTGAATCAGAAAAAGCAATAGATGCAGCAACAGCGGTTTCTGGATCTGGGCCAGCATATGTGTTTTATTTTATGAAATCGATGATTGATACTGCTATTGAGTTGGGTTTCAAAAGATCCGAGGCAGAATTACTCTGCTTCCAAACTTTTTCTGGAGCAGTAGACTTATTCAATAAGCATAATTATTCTTGTGAGGAATGGATCAAAATGGTTGCATCTAGGGGAGGTACAACAGAAGCTGCATTAAATACTTTTGATAAAACGGAAGTCAAGAGTGATATTCGAGAGGGAATGAGTGCTGCTTTCAAGAGGGCGGAGGAGTTGAGTGAGTTGGGTAACTAGTTTTAAAACAACCTTTCAATGCTTTGGTTTCAATAAAATCCGGTAAAGGATAAAAAGAGACCGTATCCTGCAACTAAAGATTATGATTGAAATCGATAATTGGAAGTAGACTCTCAAAATTACATTTGATGGGACAGATTTATGGAATTTTAGATTGAAGTTGAACATCATATTTACCGCTCCTTATTATTTAAGATCGATTTTAAACACCAAATACAAATTTTTGAATTTTTGATTATTCTCTATATTTCTTATTTTCAAAGAAGAATAACCTTAAAATAAGAAATGAAACTCATTTCAGCCATACTCATAGATGACGAATTAAGTTGTTTAGAAGTCTTACAATCAGAGCTTGGTAAAAGTTGTCCTGAAGTTAAAGTTCATGCCCTTTGTCAATCTGCGAAGGAAGGCCTTATTGCTTTCAATAAAATCAAGCCTGATTTGATTTTTTTGGATATCGACATGCCCATGATAGATGGTTTTGAATTTCTTGAATTACTTCCACCTTCTCATCAAGCAGATATAATATTTGTCACCGCTTTTAATGACTTTGCAATAAAAGCAATTCGAGTAAGTGCCGCAGATTATTTACTCAAGCCAATCAACTCAAGCATTTTAAAAGAAGCTTTGGCGAGAATAAAAGCGAAAAATGCCGCAAACCAAATTACAGATTTTGACTTTTTATTAAATCAGATTAAAAACTTGAAAGGCAATGGTATTACCAAAATAGCCTTGCCAACATTTAATGGGATTTCAATGGTCAAGATCAGTGAAATTAATTATTGTAAGGCGGATAGCAATTATACTTATGTCTACAAGTCCGATGGATCAAATATTTTGGTTACCAAATCGCTAAGCTTTATAGATGATTTACTCTCAGATTTATTATTTTTTAGATGTCATAAAAGTTATTTAATAAACCTAAATTTTGTAGATCAAGTATTAAAAGTAAATAACATTGTTGTCTTAAACAATGAACGCGTGCCAATTTCAAGGAGAAGAAAAAGTGAATTGCTACAACTATTAAGTTCGAATGAAAATATCAACAATTAATCCATTTGATCTGCAGAAAAATATTGAGAACTTGAAAATTTGGCTTAAAATCCTAATAACACTTTTTTCATTTTTATTCTTACAAAACCTCAATGCTCAAGAAACTATAGATGTCAAATTTTTCAAACAAAAATTTTATGATGTTCTCTATTTAAATACAGATGTTCTTTATGTAGAATCTTCAATCAATGTAAAAGCAAGTTCAATTCTAAAAGATTCAATCTTTGTCAAACCCAAGGCATCACTGCATTACATAGACATTAAATCTCCAAGTGCGTGGTTTAAATTTAAATTGGAAAACACTGACATTGAGGATGTAGTTGTATCCTTTGTTTTTCCTAAAGTAGATTCTACATATTTATTTCAGCTTATCGATAAACAAGCTTTACTCGTGTCAAGCTTGGCTGGAAATCAAGTGTATAACGATACTGTTTCTATCGGTGAGACAAAAGAGTATCTACTCAATCTAAGGTCACTTAATAATGTCTTGGGAAAACAAGGTGTAAGTATTTATACTGACAAATCGCTTCAACGGTTGAGGTATCGTCAAGGTGAAAAGGTATTCAATGTGGTAATTATTAATTCCTTGTTTATTGGAGCATTCATTATTTTATTTTTCTATCACTTCTTTTTGTATGTCCAAAATCGTAAGAGGATTTACATTCCTTATTTTATGTACATTTTGACCTTGGCTGTTTACTTCTTTGTCAAGCATCCATTGTTTATGATGTACTATGCAACCGATGAAGTATTGGCCTCAAATTTCTTTGCTTTTAATATAGTAATCCAACCCTTTATATACATTTTCTATGCACAATTTACAAGAGTTTTCTGGCAGACTAATGAAAAGTTTAAAAGCATAGATACATTATTGAGAATTATTATCATAGTCAGTATAGTATTGGTCGCAATATACTTGATTTTGATTGGTTTAAATCATCCAGTTCTTCTCCAAATTCATGATATATATCGCATCATACTTATTGGTCTAAGCATTTATATTCTAATTTATTTTAGTAGACACTTCACAAAAGAAACGAGCTACTATATATTCGGAGCAGGTTGTTATTTGTTCTTTAGTTTTATGGCTTTTGCAGATTCAAAATTTGACCTCACAGATTACAGAAATTTATTTATGCACATTGGTGCAATTCTTGAAATTCTCTTTTTCGCTTTTGGACTTGGCTATAAAATGAAAAAGATAGAAGTAGAAAAGATTAAAAATCAAAATGAACTAATAGAACAATACGCTGAAAATGACCAACTCCAATTGGCTTTAGAAGAAGAATTAAAGAAGCAGCTTTCCATAAGCCAAAAGGAAAATCAGATGATGGAAATTGAATCACGTCTCTTAAGAAGTAGGATGAATCCACATTTCTTATTCAATACTATGAATGCTCTAAAAAATCATATTTATAAGAATAAAACTACAGAGGCTAGCAATTATCTTGATCAATTATCTATGCTGCTTAGACGAGTACTTGAATACAGCGGAGAGAAGAAAATAAGCTTAAAACAAGAATTAGACCTCGTTGAAAATTACTTAAAATTGGAGCAACAAAGAATGGATGGAAATTTTGAGTTTCAATTTTTAATTCCTGAAGATCTTGATTTAGGTTATATCAAATTACCCCCAATGATTTTACAGCCCTTTGTTGAAAACAGCATTTGGCACGGTGTCCGTTATTTAGAGTCAAGGAATGGTATTATCAAAATAATAGTGAATGAAAAAGACGACAGCATTGAAATCCTGATTGATGATAATGGAGTTGGAAGAGAAATAGCCAAGAGCATACAAGCCAAAAACAAAACGAAACCTAAGTCTTTAGCAACCGAATTGACA
>CALHKJ010000523.1 GCA_938033975.1 uncultured Saprospiraceae bacterium
TGTATCCATAATGATCTTACCAGAATCAGTATTAACCAATGCTATGACTGAGACAATTTGTAGTAATGACATGCTTGGTACTATGTTTATGGGTGATGCAACATCAGGTGCACTGGGAATGATTCAAATTGCATCGCTTAATGCAAATGGATTAACAGGGACAAATATTGATCCCCTCAATACTGACATTCCTTCAAACTCATTAGTTGATGATGTTTGGGAGAATACAACCGGTAGCACAGTTATCGTTGAGTATGAGATTATTCCTATTTCAGATATGAATTGTTTTGGAGATCCATTTATGCTTATGGTGTCTGTATTACCTGAGCCGGTAATTGCACCAGCGAGTTTTGAATTTTGCTCCGATGAAACTTTGAATATCGATCTACAATCTTTAGTTCAAAATGGAATGGTAGACCTCAGTTTTGATTGGATTGCAACAAACAATATTAATACGCTTGGTGAATCATTGGTTACAACAAATTCTGTTGCAATAAATGATGTAATTACAAATGATCAATTTGGTCAAGATGAAGTAGTAACTTATACAATTACTCCTTTTTCTGCCGATGGCTGTGTTGGAGTACCAATAGATATTGAAGTAACAATTCTTGCAGAACCAAAAGGAGTTGATGCAGTTTTTGAAGTATGTCATGAAGGTCCACTTGCGATTGATCTTCAAGATTATATAGATGCTGGAAATGGAATGACTGGAGTCAATTTCTCCTACAGTTTTGTTGATAATCCGGTAGTAGAAGGGGAGAACACTTCAGGAATAAATATGATTACTGGACCATTATCAAACACCTCAACTACTTTGCAAGAAGTCGTTTATACCGTCATTCCAGAATCAAGTGCTGGCTGTATGGGTGATCCATTTAATGTATCTGTACTAGTTTCACCAATCATCGAATTAGACTTTCCTCAGATTGGGCCATTTTGTATCTATGATATGCCTGTTACTATGAATGCAGAACCTTCTGGTGGAGTTTATTCAGGTAATGGAGTTATTGGTAATACTTTCGATCCAGGACTTGCTGGCGGAGGAGATCATTTGATAACTTATGACTATGTCAACGAAGATGGATGTCCAGGAGTTGCCACAATTTCAGTATATGTAAGTCCTGCATTATCTGCCTTCGCAACCATAAATGGTGTATGTCTTGGTGATGTTGGTTTTGCTTCCGCAAATGTGATCGGTGGTACAGCCCCATTTAGCTTTAGTTGGGATGATTTAGGTACAGGAACAGCCAGTGGATATGAATTATTAGCAAGAACGAACGAAACATTACAAATTCATACAAATGAAGAATTAAATGAGCTCGGAACAGTTGATTTAGAAGTCACAATTGTAGATGCTATAGGATGCATAACTAGTAGTTTACTAACAGCATATATAAATCCTAAACCTACAATTTTAGCAAACCCAGAAGATGTTGATTCATGTCCAGGCGAAACGGTTTCTTTTTCAGTTGAGGTACTTGAGCCAAATGTTGAGATAACTTGGTTTTTAAGTATGGTAGATGGGCAAAGCACCGAATTACCTGGTACTGGCAGTACTTTAGTACTAGACAATATTTCAGCAGAGTATAATGGTGCTAAAATAAGAGCAAGGGTTACCTTATTAAATGATAATCCAGGTCCTGATTGTCCTAGACTTTCTGAACCAGCTTGTTTATATGTACATGAGAGTATGCAACTAAATTGTACAGATAAAATTAATTTAAGTCTTGATGAATTTTGTAGTCTTGGTGGTACAGGTGTTGGTACCTTTTTACAAGGGGACTTTAACTTGGACTTCTATACATACAATATCATCGGGCCTCAAGGAGAGACTGTAGATCTTGAGAATCCTTCTGATCCCAATCATATTTCAAATTATGTAGGAGAATGTCTTAAGTATGAAGTAGTGGATATATGCTATGGATTTACTTGTTGGGGAGAGGTATGCATACAAGATAAAATTCCTCCAACCTTGTCATGTGAATGTGAAACTCCATATCTAGAAGATGGAATCACACCAAATCCTGACTGTACTTTTAGTTGTTTTGAGATTTTAGATTTAGAACTACTAGAAGATCAAATGAGACAAGGTAATGAGGTTCTGCCAGACCCAGGAAATCTTCTTCCTGAAGATAATTGCTTAGATTTTGGCACTCCTCAATTTCATATAACTTATGATGAAGGTACAAACTGCGACCAAGTAATTTTGAATAGAGAACTTATATGGACATACCAAGGCCTAGATGGAGAAGAGTACACCTTAGAATGTCAACAACAATTTCTCTTAGAAGAACTTTCTCTAGAGAATGTAGGAGCTACTGTGAACGGTGCCTGGGATGGTTATCCAAATATCTTTGATGCTAATGGAGGTGACCGACCTTTACAAGATTTCTATACTCCAGAAGAAATAGTAAATCTTCCTTGTGGGGCAGATTATAGTCCAGCTGATATCGCAACATTTTACGATATCGATACACCGGGCAGACCTTCACCAGCCTCAAATAATGATAATAATGAAACACCAAATATTGTTGAATACAACGAAGGATATCCTTATGCTTATCCTTACGTTGTACAAGCAGGTTGGAGTGGAAGATTTCATGCAAGACCAATAGATAATAATATTTGTAATATCTATTCTGTTTATTCTGATTTGATTTATGATTCTTGCGCTGAAGATTGCTTTGGAAATAGTAAAATAGCAAGAAGCTGGACAATCTTAGATTGGTGCAGTGCATCTACATTAGAATTTTCACAAACTATAAAGCGTGCAGATGAGGAAGGGCCTCAAATTGATGGACCTAATCAAACAGTTAGTGTTGATCCTTGGGCATGTACAGCAACTTATAAAATACCTGATCCGGAACATCTTTTGGATAATTGTGATAAAGATCCAATTTGGACGGTTATTGGTCCAGCAGGAGTAGAAATAATTAATGGGTATGCGGTTGACCTTCCAAAAGGTGAAACCACTTTGACTTATCTTGCTGAGGATTGTTGTGGCAATCAAAATTCTTCTTCATTTACAGTTACCGTTGTTGACAACACACCACCGGCAGCCATTGCATTACAGAACCTTGTAGTTCAATTATCAAATGATCAAGATGGAGATGGAATTGCTAAATTATTTGCAATTGATGTCAATAATGAAAGTCATGATGGTTGTGGGCCGGTTCACTTAGAAATAAGAAGAAGTGGTGATGAGGCTTGTGATCCAAGCAGCAATTCAAGCTTTAATAATGATGGACATCCAAATGATTTGGA
>CALHKJ010000524.1 GCA_938033975.1 uncultured Saprospiraceae bacterium
ACCCAATCACCACTATAGCTAGGATTGCCAGAAGTGCTAATTGTCTTTATTGCTGGTCTACTCGCAGAAGCCCATACTCCAATTACATAATCTGGATCTAAAATATTAGCTGGAGTGGAAGCTGCACCGCTTTTTAGTAGAGTTGTTATAGGTACTTGTATCGCAATCGAATGTACATTGTACTTCGCAAGACCATCTCTAGGTCCACCTTGTTGTCTTTGAGCATCTCCTAAGTCGAAAATTGCCCCTAAATCAACAAAAAATGGATCATCTGTAGGTCCGGCAAACACTTTTTCTCCAGTACTAGTACTTACTATTGAAGCATTAAAAAGATTTGCGTAGCTTTCATTTAAACCAGCACCACTTTCTATAGATCGCGGTCCAATATTCGGTGGGGCCACTGTACCGTTCAGTATAATAACTTGAAAACTGTTTCCACCATCGATGCTTCTTTCTAAGCTATAGCTTGTTTTCAAATTTTGTTGCCCTAATCGTATATTGAAAAAAGTAGTTGGATCCTCATTTTCACTTGTGAAAGTAAACCGGTATATAATTTCATCACCTGGTAAACTCGCATCATTATCTACATGAATTTCATACCTAATGTTTTCCCCAAATGAATAATAATTTGGACCACCATAAGGTAACTGACCCGGAATATAAGACGCTATGATAGTAATTGTATTAGGGTCATCAGGACTTCTAAATGCATACAAATCTGTATTGTCAGCCAATGGATCATTAGAAATCAATGGTGCCTCGCGATGACTTGACCCAAATGAAGCATAAGTTGTAAATAGAAAAACCATTAGTATAGACAAATGCATACTAAATCTGTAAGTATCCTTCACCTTGTAAAGAAATCTTTTCATGGAATGAATTATTTAATTTGATAATAACAAAGAGACAATCAAGCGAACAGTGCTAGGATTGTCTTACTACTAAGATTCTTTTCATTAATGGCAACAGTTAGAACAAACTAATTGCTAGAGGTGACACCTATTACCTATTAGAAAGGTGCATAGAAATTCTTGATACGGTGTAAAGTTACTAATAATTTATAAATAACAAAAAAGATATATATTAAGGAAAGTTCTAATATGTATTTCTACGGTCTAAAACATAAAAAAGACCTCCTTGCCTGCGCAAAGAGGTCGGCGTATCAAGAATACCATTAATAAATAGATATTCTTAGACTTTTGTGTCTTTAAATGCGGTATGAAAATACCTTTGCGCCATACAGTGATATACGGGCTCGAAGACTATTTGGATTTCTATATCAAGAAATTTTGTATTTATGAGCTTAAACCTATTGGCTCAATTGAACACAAGGAGAAACTATTTACCTCCAGGAGTGAATAAAATGGCACCGTTCAGATGATTAATTGTACAAATGTCATTTGGTACGGAAGGTCGAACTATACATGGTGGTTATGACTTAATAGGTCAAAATTGTATTAGTAATTAAATACTATCTTTGCAGTCCCTCCCCGAAATTACATTTTAACAGATTATATGAGATTTGACGAACTAAAGGTGATTGATCCGATATTGAAAGCCTTAGATGATAAAAAATATGAAGAGGCTACGCCAATTCAAGAAAAAGCTATTCCACTCATTTTAGAAAGAAACGATGTTTTGGGCGTTGCCCAGACAGGAACTGGTAAAACCGCAGCATTTTCTATCCCAATTATACAACTGATTCAGAAGATAGATGGAAAGAATCAAGGCAAGCCTAAACTGCGCTCCTTGATTGTAACTCCAACCCGTGAATTAGCAATACAAATTGATGAAAGTATTCGCGACTACAGTAAGTACACCAATCTAAAACACACGGTTATTTATGGTGGAGTTAAACAAATGAAGCAAGTAAAAAGATTGCAAAGTGGTGTGCACATTCTAGTAGCAACTCCGGGAAGATTACTTGACTTAATTGGTCAAGGAATTTTCAATTTGAACGACATAAAATTATTCGTTTTGGATGAAGCTGACAGAATGTTGGATATGGGTTTCATCAATGATATTCGAAGACTTTTAAAGTTACTTCCAACTAAAAGACAATCACTTTTCTTTTCTGCTACTATGCCTTCTAACATAGTTGAGTTGTCAAGAACAATTCTAAAGGATCCAAAGAAAGTAGAAGTTACTCCAGTTTCTTCAACGGCAGAAACCATTCAACAGTATATTTACTATTGTAACAGAATAGATAAAAGAGACTTGTTACTTTATCTTTTAAATGAGAAGATAGACGATCAAGTCTTACTGTTTTCTCGTACCAAGCACGGTGCAGATAAGATTGTGCGCTTTCTTAAAAAAGAAAATATCAAAGCTGCAGCCATTCACGGCAACAAGTCTCAAAACCAGAGACAAAATGCTCTAAAAGATTTCAAATCTGGAAAGATAAAGTTACTTGTGGCAACTGACATTGCAGCTAGGGGAATTGATATTGATAAGCTACAGTATGTTATTAATTTTAGCATTCCGAATATACCAGAGACTTATGTACATAGAATTGGAAGATCAGGTAGAGCAGGAAATGATGGAGTAGCTATTTCAATTTCAGAAGCTGAGGACAATATCTATGTCAAGGATATTCAAAAGCTAATTAAGAATAAAGCAAAGGTGGTCAAAGAACATCCGTTTCCTCAGACTGACAAACCAATGACTGCGAAAGAAAAGAAGGAATTCAATAAAGAAAAACAGAAAAGAAAAATGGAAGCAATTGCTGCTAGACGTAAAAGCAGAAGTGGTGGAGGCGGAAGAGGCTCTAGCAAAAGCAAGGCAAAATCCGTTGGCAATAGAAGGAGGTAAGTCCTTTTAAAAACTTATCCTGTCCGTAAAATAAAAAAGCCTTACGAATTTTGTAAGGCTTTTTTATTGTTGTTTTTTCAGTCTTCTTTTACAAGTGGATTACTTCACCATAAGCGGCGGCTGCAGCTTCCATAACTGCTTCACTCATCGTAGGATGGGGGTGAACTGTCTTGATCAATTCATGTCCTGTTGTTTCCAATTTTCTGATAGCTACAATCTCAGCAATCATCTCAGTAACATTAGAGCCAATCATATGAGCGCCAAGTAGTTCACCATACTTTGCATCAAAGATTAGTTTTACAAATCCTTCTTTATTACCACCAGCAGTAGCTTTACCTGATGCTGAGAATGGAAACTTACCCACTTT
>CALHKJ010000525.1 GCA_938033975.1 uncultured Saprospiraceae bacterium
GGTAGACTCAGAGCGGAAGAAGGATCCTATGATATCCGTCCAAGTATGATTGGCAACAAAAAATTGAGGGCAATCCAGACTACAACTGCTGCTCCTCTTTGTGAAGCTGCCAACATGCTCCTTACGCAAAATTTAAAGGGACCTATCTTTCAAAGTATGATTGATCCTGAAAAATTTATGAATGGGCCTTTTGTGAAGGCTATCTATGGCTAGGCATCATTAATAATTCCTTTAAGATTATATCCCATAATTAGGCTATTGCTGAAAAGTTATATATTGTATTAATAACTTCTAATCATGAAAACAGCAACTACCCTTCTGTGTGCATTACTATTTTTTGTACTTGCATGTAAATCACCTAAAACTATTATCGAAGAGATTCCAAACGGGATAAGCTCAGTGTTTGTTGATTCTTTAGCAACAAGTATGATGCAAACGTTTCCTAGTAATACTCAAATTTCAATTGGAATTGTAAATAAAGATAGACATGAGCATTTTGGTTATTCTAAAATAGATAGTTTCATCAATCCAATTGATAATAAGCATGTGCTTTTTCAGCTGGGATCAATCACTAAGGTTTTTACAGGAATTTTGCTGGGTGATGCAGTCCTTTCGAATAAGGTCAAATTGACTGATTCGCTTTCCACGTTATTACCATATAATTTCAAAAACTGTGGATCAATAACTTTGGAACATTTGACCACTCATACAAGTGGTCTATATTCATACCCACTGACTTTCATGGCACACAAAAATTACCTTGAGAATGATCCATATCAGCATATAGATGAAGAGTTGGTGAAAGGATTCTTGGAAAACAATTTTGAACCCCAAGTTGCCCCAGGTGAAAAGTTTGAATACTCAAATCTTGGAATTGGATTATTAGCATATATAATGGCTCAAAAGAATAAAAAGAGTCTTTTTGAAACCTATCAAGAAAAAATCTTGACACCTTTAGGAATGAATGATACCTGTTTGGACATAGATCAATGTGATTCTGAAATTGCAGTAGGCCTCACCAACGAGGGTAAAGAAACTCCATGCTGGGGCTTTCAAGATATCTCTGCTGGTGCCGGGGGTTTACTCTCTAATACAAAAGACATGTGTAAATTTATCACTGCAGTTGCTAGCAATCAATTTCCAGCAATAGAAAAATCCAAGACACCATTGTTCCGTGTAAGAGAAAATACTGAAATATGTATGAATTGGTTTTATCCTGATTTAGAGGACTATGGTCATTGTTATACTCATGGAGGAGGTACTGGTGGCTTTTCCACTTCGATATTTATAGATGATGAGATGGATTTTGGCATTATAGTACTTTCCAATGTCTCAGCCTACCATCCACAAACTTCAAACATTGAATCCATTTCAATTGAAATTTTGAATAAGCTGAACGCCAATTGAGATATTCGTTGGCTTCGCGCTTCAATTTTAAAGAAATCAATAATTAGAGGCACCAATTTTTGTCTTCTTTTAGGCACTTAGTTCTTCTAATGTGCCGCCTAATTGTTAAAGTTTCTTGCTCAAAAACATATATATATTTTTTATAATATATGTCGTTTTCAACTAAGTACAGATTGCTTGATTGGCTTGATGATTTCCCAACAAGTTATTTTAGGCATTGAAGTGTATAAACAAAATATAATTCTGTTAAAACTTCATTAACGTCTTCTTTTTCTGTAAATATTTTGTCAAAAACTTGTAAACGAATTATTGTTTCGTTCGTTTATTAGGTACATATTTGCAGAAGCAAACAATAAATAATAATAATTTTAAAAATAAACGAACATGTTTAAGAGAAAATTCAGAAGAACGTACTTAGTATCAGCACCTGCAGCTCCTGTAACAAGAAGCCTTTAAGAGTCAGATCCTAAATACCAAAGAGATAAAAGCCTCCTACAATGTAGGAGGCTTTTTTTTTGCCTTATATCCAATTTATAGCCTTTATCTAAAGGCTTATTTTAATCAACTTGGTTTTAAGTAACCTCATTGCAAAGCCAACAATTACGTAATCTGAGATATAGTTGACCGAACTAGGAACAAACCAATGGTTTTCTAGCTCTCCTCGTCTTCCAAGGTCTGCGATATCTATTGCTCGATCATTTCCTTCACTATCCATAGTCAACATGACCAATTTATAATCTTCAAAATCATTGTAGATGTAAGTGATCTCATCATCTAAAAATAAATCAGAAATCGATAAGGTTGTAGGATTACTACCCTGCTGGATCTTATGGATATTTTTAACCCACCTGACCTCTCCATCACTGCTTATATTGATATATTTAAAATCTCCATAAACATAAGTCGTAGTAGTTTGAATATTTCCATTTATATCTCTTGTCTGACTTGTTTTGATATCAAAGTACTGACTCACTACAGTTGTACTATTATCCTTATGCACATATGCATTTATCAATTCATTCCTAGCTGAAATCCTCACATTTCTACCCTTTTCAATTCTTCTTTTGGTTCTTTTATCACCTCTAGCTTTTCTTCTTGTATCTGCATCTGCAGATACTAAAAAGTCTTCTTTTTGCTGATCAGTCATCTTCATATTTCGTTCAGTTAGCGTCTTAAGACTTGTTGCATCAAGATTTATAAAAACCAAACCATCAATCACATTCCTATTATCTCCTGTATAACCAACAAGATTCAATTCACTATTCTGATCATGTCTTATCATCGCCTCTAAAATGAAAGTATCCTCAAAATCGAAAAACCTAGATTGAGGTCTTACTTCTGGGCCAGCCAATGAATAAATAAGATGTGAGTAGCCTCCTGTGATTAATCCTACAAAACTTTCATCATATATTTTTCTCATGATATTGAGTACTCCATCATTGGATAAACTAATGCTCAAATTTTTTCCAACAAATGATTTATAAGAATTTTGGAATGAAAGTGAAAATCCACCATCTCTGGAATATCCTTCAATATTTTCTTTCATCTCCCAAACCTGATCAAGATTTCTTTCAAATACCCCAACATATACTTCCGTATATTTTTTGCTTCTTTCGTTTACAAAAGAATAGATGGCAAATCTTTCTCGATTCTCTGATTCTACATAAGAAAAGCTTGCTCTTCTATCCAATTTCTTATTTACCTCATCGTCTCGATAAACTGTAACCTCCTCACCAAATGTTTTTGTTCTCGGGTCATACTTAATTCTGTAAAGAGAATTAATACCTTTTACAAATTCAGAAAAATATACATAAAGATTATCTTGATCATCTTGAACACAGAATTCGTATTCTGAACCTCTGCTTCTTGCATTTTCAGAAATAGTAATTCCATCAATGACTGCACTTCCATCTAATCTTAGATCATTATTATATTTATCAATATAAAGTTCTGTAGGTGCGCCTACGCTAAGTCCTCCGATTAAAGCACTTTTAGATTTGACACGCAAGACATAAAATCCATCATCAACTTTTCCTACCACTCCATGGATTCCCTCAAAAAGTCCCTTCTTATCAGATTCACCTATATCTACCTTCACAGTACTACTTCTGGCATCAATGCTTTGAGCAAAGATGGTATTGCTTAGGAAAAGACCTACTAGAAGTAAAATTTGAACTTGAAATTGCTTGTACATAAATATTGCTTTAAGAGTAAATACTAAAAATTTAACGCCAATAGGTGTTTCTAAATTCAAAATTCCTAAGGCTATAACTTTTTATTAAATGAAAATTACAAAATTATTGCATACACCCCTAGGGTTTCGAGATTTCCATTAATCATTTAATAAAATTACTTTGTTACAATATTGAATTATGCTTAACTAGACGAGATAGAATCATATCAGTAAGAAAGTTTAGAATATGATTTGGGATTTGTTTTTAAAGGAGGAAAAAACTTTGTATCGATTTTGTTTGCAGAGCATTAAACGAAAAAAATCCTCTGATTCTATGAAATCAGAGGATCAACACCCTTTTATTTAAACTACATTACTTATCAAATTATTTTACTTGAAGATTTGTAAACTGCACTTCAGACATTCCTTCAACTTGAAATCCCATTTTGTATGCTCCTTCTGTGAAAAGACTCATACCAAGATTTACTTCAGTTGATCCAACTGGAAACATCATTTCCAAATCACCATTATTATTATATACTTGGATCATTTCAACACTTGATTCAAAAACCATTGCTATGTTATCATTGTCAGCTTCGAATACTGATGATAAAATAAATTCTTTTTGAGCTTCATTCTCTAAAGTCATTGTCACCTTCGCAGATTTTACGATTGCTAAAGAACCATCTCCAATGTTTGAAGCGAATGCTCCAGTTGAGAAGCTAAGAACTGTTGCGATGATAAGAATTAAATTTTTCATAGTAAATGTTTTTTGTGCGTTGTACTTATATGACCACAAAAACACCCTTTAGACCTATGCACCCCCATCTACAAGGAGCCTGTTTGTGGCTACACAGCTACTACAGAATTGATTTTAGCTAGAATAATTGTCGCCTAGTAAGCAGTAAAGAAAACTTTTTCAATATTGGGATGGGGGTAGTTAACTATTAGCAGAGAAGTTCAACCTTCACTTTGTTTAGGCGAGTGCAGCGGGAGACCTTCTGCAGTTTAGGGAACAGACCCAGCCAAAGGTCTCCTGACCTCTTGGCTATCTTCTCTTACCTTATCTCGATTTTACTACCCTGACTGTTTTTTGTACATCCTTTCCTGCTACTCGTACAAAGTAGATTCCTGAAATTAGATCATGAGTGGGAATCTTGAGTTCATGCACTCCCCTTTGAAACTTCTGATTCGTGATTACTTTGAGTTCAGAGCCAATCGCATTATAAATACTAATTCGATAGGTATCTGCCTTTGCTACAAACTTGACATTGAAATAATCTGAAAATGGATTTGGAAATACCTCAAGGCTTATTGATTCGTCAATTTCATTTTCTGTTGATGTAAGCGGAGCACATTGTATTAGAGGCAGGTGTTGGAAGTCTTGAAACAAAACATTTCGCACCTTTTCTTCAGATATACCAAACCAATCCATGAGCATTGTTGCATAAACTGATCTAAAATCATATTGCATTGGTACACCCTCATTGATACCGACTTGAGTGTCAATGGTTGGATTGTCACCAAATATTCCTGGGTTGACACATGAACCAAAAACTATAATAGGTGCGGCTGTACCATGATCCGTTCCATTACTTTCGTTTGAACGGATCCTTCTACCAAATTCTGAATAAGTCATTCCCATTACTCGATCATCTACTCCCAATTGTACCAAATCCTCTTGGAAAGCACAAATGGCTTCAGACAATTCATTAAGTAATTCTGCTTGGCGTCCTTGAGAAGGGTTGTTATTTACGACTTGTCCAGAATGTAGATCAAAGCCACCCAATTGCACTACATATATTTTGGTTTCAAGTCCACCAGCAACCAATC
>CALHKJ010000526.1 GCA_938033975.1 uncultured Saprospiraceae bacterium
GCACTTTAGCTTTAATAAGCCTGCCTCGAATACAGTGAATAGCCCAACAGGACCTGCTCCAATGATTAATAAATCTGTTTGAATCATGCCGCAAAAATATTTGAATTATTTTATTCCCAACCATTATGTGGAAATAAAACAGTAGCTATAAAACATCTATTAATGGCATTTGTTTTTCATTTATCTTCTAATATCAAAGTTGATCAAAACTAGACCTCTCATTAGAGGCATTTTGCTTTGCGCAAATAAGAACTATTTTTGCAGCCACTAGGAAACTAAACTTTAGCTTGAAAGAAATAATAATACAGAATGAAAAGCTCGTATTGCTTCCGCAAAAAGCAATCTATTGGGAAAAAGAAGAAGCCTTATTAATAGCTGACCTTCATCTTGGTAAGATTGCTCACTTCCGTAAATATGGGATTGCACTTCCACCACAGTCTGAGGATAAAAACTGGGCGACCTTATCTAGATTAATTCGGAAATGGAAACCAAAGAAGTTGATCATACTTGGAGATTTGTTTCATAGTCAATACAATGACCAGTGGGAAAACTTTGTGGATATGACCGATCGCTATTCGGATGTAGAATGGATTCTAGTAAAAGGAAACCACGATGTGCTTAGAGATAATCATTATCACCGAAGTAATTTAAAGATCTATCCATACGCATTACAAATGTCTCCATTTCTTCTCACCCACGAACCCGATGAAATATTTGAAGGTTTGTACACATTGTGTGGACATATTCATCCAGGTATCCGAATGAAAGGCTCTGGTCGACAGTCCTTAAGACTGCCTTGTTTTTTCTTTGGAACCAAAGTTGGAATTTTGCCAGCCTTTGGAGTTTTTACTGGCCTCCATGTTTTGCATCCAGAACAAGAAGATAAGGTATATTTGATTGCTGAAGAACAAGTTGTTCCCATCAGTATCTAAAGTCTAAGTTTGACATCAATCAAAGAAAATATTACACTCATTAGTGATTGGTTTTCCAAGAGTGGTTGGAAGGCACACCCTTTTCAAAAAAAGGCTTGGAAGTACCAACTTAATGGTTACAGTGGTATTGTCAATGCACCAACTGGAAGTGGAAAGACCTTCTCTGTAATGTTGCCTATTTTTGCACCCTACATTGAAAATAAAGAAACACCGGAGGGTCTCCAACTAATTTGGATCTCACCCATTCGTGCCTTAGCAAAAGAAATTTCTCTTTCAGCAGAAAAAGCAATTGCAGCTTACGGCTTAAATTGGAAAGTAGGAATTAGAACTGGGGACACAACAACTGTTGAGCGGCAAAAGCAAATCAAAAATCCACCACAAATAATGATCACGACTCCAGAGTCTCTGCATATCATTATGAGCTCTCGTAAGTCAAAAGTGATATTTGATTCTTGTCAAGTTGTTGTTGTCGATGAATGGCATGAACTTATTGGTTCAAAGAGAGGGGTGCAAACGGAGCTTTTTTTAAGTTGCATGAGAGGGAAGCATCCCGAATTAAAAACATGGGGAATCAGTGCTACCATCGGTAACCTTCCAGAAGCCCTGGATGTACTCCTAGGACCAGGTCAAGATGACAAGAGGATACTAATCAAGGCCAATATCAATAAGAAGATTCTTGTAAAAACAATCATGCCTGATGAGATTGAACGATATCCTTGGTCAGGACATTTAGGAATATTATTGTTGGATAAAGTTGTTCCGATTATTCAATCGGCATCTTCTACTTTGATATTTACCAACACAAGAGCACAATGCGAAATTTGGTACCAAAAATTACTTGAGTACGATCCTTCTTTGGCAGGCATCATGGCGATGCATCATGGATCAATCAGCAAGGACATGCGTGCATGGGTCGAACAAGCTCTCTATGATGGAAAACTGAAAGCAGTTGTGTGTACCTCTAGTCTTGATCTTGGAGTTGATTTTCGCCCAGTAGAAAATATAGTTCAAGTGGGAAGTCCTAAAGGTGTTGCACGTTTTGTACAAAGAGCAGGAAGATCTGGTCATAGCCCAGGAGCAACAAGTAAAATTTATTTTCTTCCTACCAATTCTTTGGAGCTTATTGAATCCTCAGCTCTGCGAAAGGCAATTAAAGAAAAGAGGATAGAGGACCGTACTCCTTTTGTGAGATCATGGGATGTGTTGATACAGTATATGATGACAAGAGCTGTAGGTGGTGGATTCAAAGATGTGGAGCTGTATGAGGAATTGATAAAAACATTTTGTTATTCCTCTATGACAAAAGATGAGTGGTCCTTGCTACTGAACTATATCCTTTATGGTAGTCAATCTTTGAGAGCCTATGATGAGTATCATAAAATTGGGAAAACAAAGGATGGTATCTACTTGGTCAATAATAGAGGTGTTGCACAACGCCACAGACTTTCGATAGGAACCATTGTAAGTGACGCCATGCTACAAGTAAAATTTGTTAGAGGAAAGAAAATTGGGACAGTTGAAGAATGGTTTGTTGCTCAGTTTTCTCCAGGCGATAATTTTTGGTTTGCAGGGATGTCCTTAGAGTATGTAAGAATCAAAGACAATTTTCTTGAGGTAAGAAAAAGCAAAAAGAAGAGTGGAAAGATACCATCCTATATGGGAGGAAGACTTTCTTTTACTTCCCAAATGTCAGAGGTCTTAAAGGAAAAAATATATGAATATGGGAGAGGTGAAATTAAAGATGTAGAAATGAAAAAGCTAATTCCTCTTTTTGAAATGCAGGAATTGAGATCAAGGATGCCGAGGGAAGAAGAAGTATTGGTAGAATACTTTCATAGCTCGGAAGGCTTCCATTTATTGATGTATCCATTTGAAGGAAGAAATGTGCATGAAGGAATGGCCGCTTTGCTTGGCCAACGACTTTCAAAATTATTGCCAATCAGTTTTAGTTTGGCCTACAATGATTTTGGTTTCGAACTTTTATCTGACAAACAAATTGATGTGGATAAAATTCTGACAAAAGAACTTTTTAATCCAAGAAACCTTGAACAAGATATTCAGGCAAGTATCAATTCGGTAGAGATTGCTCAAAGGAAATTTAGAGACATAGCTTGTATAAGTGGATTAGTCTTTACCGGTTATCCTGGTAAAGAAAAAAGACAAAAGCATCTAACAAGTAATTCGAGATTAATCTTTGATGTATTTAGAGAGTATGAACCAGATAATCTTTTGTATTTACAAACCTACGACGAGGTGATGGCTGTCGAGCTGCAAGAAGATAGAATTTATACAGCCCTTGAAAGAATTAGAAATAAAAAAATAGTGATTACCAAACCAGAAAAGTACACTCCATTTTCATTTCCAATTATGGTAGATCGACTGAGAGAAAAAATGAGCTCAGAGACACTATTGGATCGGATTGAAAAGATGAAGGTGGAGTTGGTAAAGTAGGTTTTTCTTGAAAACATTTTCATTTTCTTTTGATTGACCAAAAGAAAACGGAAACTAGGACAAAAGTCTCTTATTCTAAAAGTCTTTTCCTAAAGACAGATATATCTTCGGATCTTGAATTGATCCAGTTTCAATTCCCCAGGCGTAGTCTAGTTTTACAAAGTATCTCAGTAGTGTAGATCTCATACCAAAGCCATAACCCATTACTAATGGGTCTCTAAAGTATTTGATATTTACAATGATTACTGGAGGGCTCTCAAGAGTGGCATTGTTTATAGGGTTGTTTGCATCAAAAGGAGACTTTCCATGCCATGCGAGTCCGGCATCAAAAAAGCCGACAAACTGCAAGTCACGTAAGAAACTATATTTTACTCTTTTTATTCCCAATAGATTGAGTACTGGTAGTCGCAATTCTACATTACTAAGTACAAAGCTATTTCCATTTCTAATGTTGTAATCAAAACCTCTTAGGTGAGGAGCAATGGCTTTAAATGAATAGTTACCACCAGGTACTGGTATGTTGTCGTTGAACGATGCGCCCAATGCACTTTCTACTCCTCCTAAAAAGTAGAGCATCTTATCAGATCCAAATGATGTGGCACCAGCTCCCCTGAAAGCTAGTACTGCGTGTTTTAAAATGGGTTGATAATACCTTGCATCAAAACCAAAGACAGAAGTAAATCCATTACTAAAATTGAATTCAAAGCCATCCGTCACCTGCAGATCAAATGAGTTAATTGCTTCGGCATATAATTTATATCGTGCTCCATTTTTGATATTTAATCCTACATCAAAACTATTATCAAAAATGTACTCAAGTTTGGTAGAAATTACTTTTTCTCTTTCTTGCGGAGCAGTTAAACTTCCAAAATCAGAGGATAGAAAAAAGAATCTATCAAATCTCAAACTTGTGGTTAGATTTAAACTTCTATAGATATCAAAAGGATATTTGATTCTGTATAAACCAAGCAGTGAGTTTTTTCTAAAGCGGATAATAGGAAGAAAATCTGCTTGATCAATTTCTGTTATAGATCTTCTATATATGGCATATCGATGATCAAATAGCTCCTTATCGTCATCTGCAACAGCAAAGATTTCTGAACCATTAAAGCCAGTTGGTATCCTTATTCCAGCTTGAATTTTATAATCTTCGAAAATATCTTTTACATCTGTTTTAAAAAGTATTCCCGCAGGTTGTCCCTGAATCTGTTGCGCATTTTCAGTATAACTTTCAAGTCCTTCAAAAAGCACTTGGTTATCAAATCTGGTGGTAATATCAAACCAACGGAAGGTTAACCTTGCGGCATTTGCTCTCATTGGTGAAAACTTAATCACCCTTTTTCCATCTTGGACAGATTCTGAAAAGTAGTTAGAAAAGTATTTATCAAAACCAGTTTTCAGAGTTGGATCATTAATGTCTTTTTGGTTTATCTCGTCCAAATTTTCTGGATCATCAAATTCACTTTGAAATAAGTAGCCAGGTTTGATTTCTTCTTTTTCAGTAACAATAACCAATGGTGTTGCCTCCTTTGCTGCCTTCACTATTTTACTCTCGCTATCCTCACCACGATAACTCAGTTCAACATTATCTCTGAGCAGATAATTTTTATTATTTATTTTTTGTGAGTATAAATATTTCCCGGAAGGGCTTAAATCATGATGGAGTATATTCCGATTATAGCTGCTGTTTAGTGATGATTCATTTCCAGACAATACATACCTCTGGTTTTTACCTGACTCATACGAGAGATAGGTATAGTTTTCACCAGTGACTTTAAATGCATCTCTTTCTGAGATCTCCGGTGTTTCAGAAATTCTGATTAGATTTTTTTCTTTTTCTTCACTAAAGGGGTAGAAATAAAGATCCATTTCTGCTAAAGGAAGTATCGTATCAAGCTTTTCATTTTTAAGCAAGAGTTCACTTCTGTTTGAAGAAAAAAGAATTCCTTTTTGAC
Organism: uncultured Saprospiraceae bacterium; assembly: GCA_938033975.1. Taxonomy (GTDB): domain Bacteria; phylum Bacteroidota; class Bacteroidia; order Chitinophagales; family Saprospiraceae; genus JAHDBF01. The sequence goes on from CALHKJ010000526.1 coordinate 5,339, forward strand.
CATTATACTTGATAACCTTTGCGTCAAGATCATCATAAAAATCCTCAGTAAGTCTTTTGGTACTTCTTGACTTTATATTAAACTCAAACAGGTCAGAATATCCATTAACTGAGGCATTGATCATATAGTTTTCACCATCTATATAATCGATTTCATATAATCTTTGATAGTTGCTAGGGAAGGTGGTCCACTTTTCTTCACCATCAACTACATCTATTTCTTTTAAGAATATTTCATCTTTATGTTCATAGACTAGGGTGACGTATCTATCGGAAGGGTGCCATGCAACTAGAGGGTAGTTAAAATCAGTTTCTTGAAAAATATTTTTCGTTCCAAATTTTAAAATCCTTTTTGATTCTCCTGTATTCTCATCATAGAGATAGACAAAAAATTTGCTATTGTCATTAAGGACGTATACAAATTGATCCCCTTTGTGGTTTATTTTGACATTGGAATAAGGGAGGTTTCTTCTGTTCTTAATAATAATGGCATTGTCAGGAATGGATTTATCAATTTCCATATTTATGTCAAAGCCTGCTTTATAAAAGTCACTCCAATCTTCTTTAATTTGATCAAAGGAAATCCCAAGGATGTAATAAAAACTCTCGTCTAGTTTTCTGTTGATTCTTGTAAGGTATACTAGATTGGCAATATTAGCCATACCATACATCTGCTCTAGATAATACCACATACTATGTCCAGCAAGCTCAGGATAATCATCTACCAATTTATCAAAATCTAAATATCGTTTCGGCTTTGACTGAATGACATCTTTTAGATTGTCTTCAATTTGGTAATCCCAATTACTTCCTGCAAACGAAACCAGTCCTAGCTTAAACCAATCAGGGAGCCTCAACAAAATTGCATTTTGCACCTGCTCTTGTAGATTAGATCCAAATAGAATTGAATTAATATATACTGTTGCAATTCCTTTTCTGATTTGCTTGCGCAAATGTCTGTGATCTCCATCAAAGTAGACAAACATTTTATTGCCAACTACTTGAGTCACATTATTTTTAGAATGATAGGAATCTTCATTTCCTAGATTGGTTTGTTTGACATCGCTTAAGTCAACATAGACAACAAGCTCTATTTTTTTGTTAAGTCTATGCTCAAGAATTCTTTGGATTTCATCATGGTCCAATTCTGCCATCTGTGCAGCGGATTGGCCGATATTACGAGATTTTCCATACCAATATGAAATGAAATTTTCAGTTTCGTATTTATCCCACTTATTAAAGTCATCGTGATATTGCACCCTATTTTTACCAAAGTTGGTATTGATGCTCTGTCCACCTAGAATTAGAGGAAAAAGGAGAATGAGAATTATATGGAGAATATTGAACCTCATGAATACTTCTGTCTACTAAAGATATGTAATTTAGCACACTAAATCTTGTATGATGGAGGTCGCTGTATTTACTTTTAATGCATTTGCTGAGAATAGCTATGTGCTGTACGACAAATCGAAGAGTTGTATCATTATTGACCCAGGTTGCAATTCAAAAGATGAGCAGGACCTTTTGGTTGGTTTTATTGAACAAAATGAGCTCAAACCAGTAAAATTGGTCAATACTCATTGCCATATTGACCATATTTTGGGAAATAGCTTTGTTTCAGAAAAGTATGGTTTAGAGTTAATTGCTCATCGTGGTGAAATTCCTGTCCTTGAGGCTGGGAAGATTAGCAGTGATATTTACTCTATTAAATATGATCCAAGTCCAGAAATAAGTTCATTTCTTGAAGAAGGCGATACCCTGAGTTTTGGTGATACAAACTTAGAAGTACTATTTACCCCTGGACATTCTCCTGCAAGTCTTTCATTTTTTCATGCTGAATCAAAGCAGCTAATTGCTGGGGATGTACTTTTTGAGGGAAGCATTGGTAGAACTGATTTGCCAGGTGGAGATTTTGATACGCTTATCGCAAATATTAAAACAAAACTTTTTCCTCTTGGAGATGATGTTATCGTCTATCCTGGACATGGTCCACATACCACGATTGGTAAGGAAAAGAAATTAAATCCATTTTTACAATAATGTTATCAAGAAAAATAATCGCAAGTAATATTCGCAACCTTACAGATGCAAGATATTTTGCAGCTTGGATGGTGGATTATATGAGTTTTGATATTAGTGCAAATACCCAGTCATTTATTGGCCCTTCTAATATTACAGAAATTATCAATTGGTTGGAAGGCCCAGCCTTTATCGGCAACTTCTCGGACCACCTGAACTTAGAATTTTTAGTAGAGAATGTTAAGCAGTTAAACTTGAGAGGTATTATCACAAATCATAAAGAAATTGCTGAGCAGTGGAATTTTGAGAATGGAGAACTTTTCTATTCGGTTACTGATTTTGAGTTGGTCAAAAACCTTGACACAAAAATAATTACAAAACCAAGCTCTGTCGAAAGTTTTATCAATGCAGGGCATGAGGTCTACATCGATTCCAGATATTTTGAATTAGAACTTTTGGAAAGTTTAGGAAAACGAACGGGTCTTTGCCTTGAGGGAGGAGAAGAAATAAAAACAGGCCTTAAAAGCTTTGATGAACTTGATGATATTCTTGAGTTCCTAGCTGACTAACTTCTTTTAGCAAGTTTTTTCAACCAATTGAATTCTCTAAAAGTTTTTACCGGAATTTTTTCTGCAAGTGGAGAGTTAAATTCGAATAATAATTCTTTCAAAAATAGCAACCAGCAATAAGCAAGGAATGGGTAGACAATCACTACTGCCATATTGTAATATATCGCTTCCGCAAATTCGAAATGGTGGAAATTAATTACTGCTCTGGTAATTCCACAACCGGGACATTCTGTATTAAAAATAATCACAGAGGGGCAAAGATCAACTTTGCTATTGTTGATAGCATCTACTGGTAAGAGCCAAAGGATGATTGGTGCTAGGACCAAGAAGAGATTCCAAATGATATAAAGTATTCTGCCCATATTAAAAAAGGATGTATCAGTTAAGATACATCCTTCTAAATTAATTTCTTTTTTTTTCTAGTAGTATTCCTTCATTTTTATCAGTGCATGAATTAATCCAGGAACACCCGCTGCAACCCACAAAAATGGACAGAATAATCCTATGATTCCTATAATTATTCCTCCTCCAATAACGAAGATTAAGTTCATCCACCAGTTCTTTCCATCCCAGTTGTCTCTGATTCCCATAACAATCCATGCTAGACCAAAGATTCCTAAAACAATGTATAACCATTGTGGCATATCTTCTCCATCACCAGCCAAGCCTTTTTTCACTGCTTTCTGTGCAGTTTTCAACTGGATGATTTCCTTGATGCTTAATTTTTTTCCTGTTGCCTCTCTAATTGTTCTTGGCGTAAGGTTCAAAAATTCATCGACTGAAGAAAGTTGTAAATCATTAGAAATACCAGCTTTCATAGCTGTTTTTGCTTTAGTTGTACCGGTAGTTGGCAATGCCATAACAGCATTGGTAGTCATCAAACCGCAAACAAAAAGCAGTAGAAGTATAGTTTTTTTCATTTTATAAAGATTAATTAGATAGAAATTGGTTAATAATCAAGCAATTAAATGGTTGCTTATCAAATATAACATAGGTGAACTAATCTAACAAGTAAAATATTAGCTTAACAGTTTTTTGACAATTGCAGAAATGCTTTTTCCATCTGCTTGTCCAGCTAATTTTCCAGAAGCCATACCCATTACTTTCCCCATATCTTTCATAGATGAAGCACCAGTGCTGCTTATAATTTCTTGAATGATGGGAGTCAACTCTTCCTCACTTAATTGTGCAGGAAGGTACCTTTCAAGTACTTTAATTTCTTCTTCTTCCACCACAGCCAAATCTGCGCGATCTTGCTTTTGATATATTTCCAAAGAATCTTTTCTTGATTTAATTAGCTTTTGAACAAGTTTTATTTCTCCATCTGCATCTAGCTCTTTTCCAGAGCCATCTGTCTTACTTAAAAGAATGGCATTTTTTATTGCTCTTATACCTCTTAATCCTGCCTTGTCTTTTTCTCTCATGGCAGTTTTCAAATCTTGATTGATTTTTTCTTCTAGACTCATGCTTTATTATTTTCTATATCAATGGTTATGTTTATAAAATCCTGAACGCTTAGATGCTCTGGTCTTTTTGTAAATATTTCTTTTCCTTGTAATTGTTCATTAAGTAGTGACTTTAATGTATTGCGTAACATTTTTCTTCTTTGACTAAAAGCCATCTTGACAACTCTTTTAAAAAGTACTTCGTCGCATTCTAATTTATTTACCTTATTTCTTCGCAATAAAATAACTGCACTATCAACTTTCGGTGGAGGATTAAAAGATCCTCTTGAAACCAAAAATAATCTTTTGCAATCGTAGAATGCTTGAAGTAACACAGAGAGTATCCCATAAGTTTTGGAACCTGGAGGGGCAACAACTCTGTCCGCAACTTCTTTTTGAAACATACCGATCATAGTTGGTATTTGAGTTTTATTCTCATACATGAGAAAGAGTAATTGCGAAGAAACATTATAGGGGAAGTTTCCTACAAGATGAAAGACTTCCTCACCATAAAAACTTCTACTATTCATTTTGATAATATCACCACTTATGATCTGTTCTGCTCGTAAATTTGGAATATCTCTGTTCAAGATGGCGATCATATCAGGATCTATCTCAACTACTTTCAGCATGTAATCTTCTTCTATCAGATACTTTGTGAGTACACCTTCACCAGGGCCAACCTCCAATAGATTTTCTTTTTCAGGAATGTTATCCTTGATAGCTTGGACGATTTTTTCCTTAATCCCAACATTAATAAGAAAGTGCTGGCCGTATTTTTTCTTCGTTTTCACTGTCCCAAAGGTAAAGAACTGAGCAGACAATTAGGTCCCATGTTGATATTGACTAAATTAAAAACAATATCTTCGCAGGAAAGAATAACAGATGAGAAAGCTAAGAATAGGCATAACAATGGGGGATATCAATGGTGTAGGCCCCGAATTGATTATCAAAACGCTGAAAGATAAAAAGATAAGCTCTAAGTTTATCCCTATCATATATGGGTCTTCAAAGGTGATTTCTTACTATAGAAACATAATTGGAACCCAAGATTTTCACCCATCTTTTTATGACTCTAAGGGTCATGTGAAGGAAGGTAATGTCTACATTAAAAATTGCTGGGAAGAGAAGTCGAATATAATGGTTGGTGAGGCCACAGAAGAGGGTGGAAAATTAGCTGCGCTTGCTATGAAGCATGCAGTTGAAGATGCACAGCATGGATTACTTGATGCAATTGTTACTGCACCAATTAATAAGGAAGCCATGAAAAAATCAGGCTTTAATTTTCCTGGACACACTGAATATCTAGCAGAAAGATTCAATGCAAAGGAAACGGTAATGATGATGGTTGCTGATGGACTAAGGGTTGCATTGGTTACCAACCATATTCCAGTTTCGAAGATTGTAGAAACTATAACAAGAGAAAAAATTATTTCTAAGCTTGTAATTCTAGATCAAAGTTTGACAAAAGACTTTGGAATTGAAAAACCAAAAATTGCAGTTTTAGGACTTAATCCTCATGCAGGTGATAACGGTACGATAGGAACAGAAGATAATGACTTAATCAAGCCAGTTATAGTTGAGGCAAAGAAAAACGGAATGTTTGTTTCTGGTCCATTCCCACCAGATGGATTTTTCGGAAGTTCCCAGTTCAAAAAGTTTGATGCCGTATTGGCAATGTATCATGACCAAGGCCTAATTCCTTTTAAGGCATTGACCTTTGGCAATGGAGTTAATTTTACAGCAGGGCTTCCAATTGTAAGAACTTCTCCAGATCATGGAACGGCCTATGATATTGCAGGACAAAATGTGGTAGAAATTTCTTCCTTTAGGTCAGCTATTTTTAAAGCTTTGGATATCGCTACAATGCGACAAGAGATAAAAGAAATGACGAGAGAGAAGAAAGAGAAAAAGGAAAAGAAAGAAAAAAGCCAAAGCAAATCGAGGTAAACATCGAGTAGGTTGATTTCGATTCTATTATAATCCCGAGGGATTGGTTTATTGCTCTTTGTCTATTATCAACTGCTTTGGCTAGCCAAATATATAAATATTTGGAATCTATCGTCCTTATTTTTTTATCGTGTTAATAGGATTTGGGTAATTATCGTAAGCATCCAGACCAAAAGTCTCAATTTTGTTAATTAACATATGAGCATATTCTGGGTTGGTTGCATACCCGCTGCTTTTCAAACCAAATGCCCAATTTTTATAGTCAAATCTGTCTAGTAGAAACAAAGGCATATAGTTTTCTTTTGTTCTCAAAAAGTTTGAATGATCTGCATAAGATTCTAAAACTGAACCATATGCTCTAAAACATGACTCAATAAGCTCACCTTTAGCATTTAGATCATCGTCCTCATGGTAATAGGTGTCACCATTCCAAGTTCTTTTACACTTGATTCCAAAGTGATTGTTTGCTTTAACGGCCAAATCACTTCTACCAGCATTGGTCTCAATTAAAGCTTGAGCTAAAGTGATACTTGCAGGAACACCTGATCGGTGCATTTCTATGATGGCTAATTCCTTATGTTTTTCAATATAGGATAAGGCCACAACTTCATAGTTATCGTCAGTTACATTGTCTGGTACTGGATATACTGATCCAAGGATCAGCAGAATTAATATCATAATCATTTCTCACGGAGGTTTTGCTATCTTGGTTCAAATCTTATGCCAAACATGATAAATAATTATATGTGTTTGCTTTTTTAGGTTTATAGAGACATTAATAAATTAATATGAGTAAAAAGGCGGATAAGCATCTTTCAAAAGATCCAATCATGAAAAAGATTGTGAAAGAGCATAAAATGTTGAGCCTTCCCAAATCCAAAACAGTATTTCACGAGTTACTTAAGTCTATCGTATACCAACAAATTTCAATCAAAGCCGCCGCTACTATTCATGGACGCTTTATTGATTTTATTGGCACAGATGATTTCCTTCCAGAAGACCTCCTTCATTATGGTCCCGAGGAATTCAGAACAGCTGGGCTGTCTGCCAGAAAATGCGATTATATTCTTAACATTGCACAGTACTTTGTAGATAATAAGATTGAAGAATCTGATTGGGAAGAAATGAGTGATGAAGAAATATTAGAAAGATTGGTCTCCATAAAAGGTGTTGGAGAATGGACAGTACAAATGATACTTATTTTTCAGCTGAATCGACCAGATGTTCTACCCGTAAAAGATTTGGCAATCCAACAAACTATGGTAAAATTGTATAACATAAAATCTGAGAAAGCTAAGCTTCTAAAAGATATGGTGAAGGTCGCAGAACCATGGAAACCATATCGGTCAGCAGCGAGCTTATATCTTTGGGCATGGAAAAGAGCAAATTCAAATTGAAGAAAGAGAGAATAATTTGTGAGTACTATGGATCCAATCCTGGTCCGCTACTCATAGCAATAGGTGCGATGCATGGCAATGAACCAATGGGCTTAAAAGCAATTGCTATGTTGGAAAAAATGTTGGAAGTAGAACCTATTACCAATCCAGGATTTGAATTCCACGGAAGCTTTATCGGAATGATTGGTAATCTAAGTGCTTACAAGCGCAATGAAAGATTTATTGACAAGGATATCAACAGGCAATGGTCAAAAAAGCATGTCGATAAAATCAAAAAACTTAATGCAAGTGAGCTTGATACTGAGGATTTAGAAATGCTAGATATTCTTCAAACCATAGAAGAGTTATGTGAGCAGTGCAAACCAACCAAGTTGTATATTCTTGACTTGCACACGACATCATCTTTCGGAGGTATATTTAGTATCCCTGCAGAAAATAATGAGAGCCTTGAAATAGCAAAGAGCTTACATGCTCCCGTTGTAATGGGAATGCTAGAAGGAATAAAAGGTACAAGCCTTCATTATTTCAAAACAGAAAATATGCCACTTGATACAGTGACCATAACTTTTGAAGCTGGACAACATGAAGAACACAAATCTATAAATAGAGCAATTGCTGCGATTGTTAATTTAATGCGCTCAGTCAAAATGGTAAAAGCTGATGATGTCGAAAATATACATGATCAAATATTATTAGAGTATTCTAAAAACTTACCGGAGGTAACTGAGTTAATATTGAGGTATGGAGTGAATGAAGAAGATAAGTTTAAAATGAACCCAGGTTATACCTCTTTTCAAAAAGTAGAAAAAGGAGAAGTTCTTGCCAGTGATGTAAATGGGGAAGTAAGATGTCCTGATTCAGGAAGGATATTAATGCCACTATATCAAGAAAAAGGTGAGGATGGATTTTTCTTAATCAAAGATGTACTATGATCCAAGAAGCGACAATTGAAAAAGAGATTGAATTGGTATCGGGCAATGTTGATGTAAACATCCTAGATTTTGTGTCCGGTGAAAAACAGTTTACTGGATATTTGTTGGGAGAAGATTTTCATCTGTTGACAGAGACCGAAAAAGAAACTATGTTGTTTATACATTTAGTGATTTATAGGTCCTTATTGAGTGAAGAGAAAGGGATTGAATTTGACCCAAAATTATTTCAAGAAATTGAAGATAAAAATTGGGAGACCTTTAACCTAAAGGGAAAGTCTTGGTCTGATAAAATGGACCTTATTTTTAAGGACTATTATGAAGAAGAATTGTTGGCCTTCACAGAGGACATGTTGAATGATGAAAGTATTTCAGACCTTGCCAAAGAGTTGATTTTTATAACTGCGAAAAGTTATATAGAAACAAAATTAAGATAGATGAAGTATCTAAGCATTTTAATTTGTTCATTGATTTTGACTTCGAATATTTTTGCCCAAGATATTCAAGAACTTGGCTCAGTCAATTGGCTGAGAGATTATGATGAGGCTTTGGCACAAAGCTCAGAACTAAACAAACCTGTTCTAATTCTTTTTCAAGAAGTACCTGGTTGTGTTACTTGCAGAAATTATGGAGATAATGTTTTGAGTGATCCACTATTAGTAGATGTTATAGAGCATTACTTTGTACCACTTGCAATTTTTAATAACAAAGGTGGCGCAGACAAAAAAATCTTAGATAAATACAATGAACCTACTTGGAACAATCCTGTAGTTCGTATCGTAGATCACAAAGGAGAAAATTTAATAAAGCGAATCAACGGCAATTATTCAACAGCTGGACTGGTCGATGGTATTGTTCAATCATTTACCGAAAGGTCAAAGCAAATACCACAGGATATCAGATTGCTGTATGATATTGCTACCACAAATCCAACAGCGGAATCCACCTACTCTATGTTTTGTTTTTGGTCGGGTGAAAAAACATACGGAAAACTCGATGGAGTGTATAGCACAACTGCAGGCTTGCAAAATGGTCGCGAGGTTGTAAAAGTAGTTTATGACCCAAGCAAGGTTACTGAAAAGGAATTGACCAAGAAAGGAAAGCAGTCCAATTGTGCTGATGATTTGTTTGAAGGTAGCAATGGCTTTAGAAAAGATAAAGATCCAAAGTACTATCTTAAAAACTCTGAATACAGAAAACTTGCGATGCACCCACTTCAAGCAGCAAGGATCAATAGCCTTTTGGGCCAAGGTGTAAAGGATGTTAGTGAGTGGCTTTTCCCAAGTCAGAAGTTGGCCTTAGAGAAAATGAATTCAAAAAAGGCATTGTATGATTTGGACTTTGATGAAGCTTGGAGCGAGATGAAAATGAATCTGGAGTAATTTTACATAACTATCTTTTTCTACTATTTAGAATTGCTTCGATGTCTTCAAATTTGACACCTTTACTTTTAAGTAATATTAAATAGTGATAAAGTAAATCCGCAGCCTCATTTACAAAGAGTTCCTGATTGTTGTCCTTTGCTTCAATGATTAGTTCGACAGCTTCTTCTCCTACTTTTTGTGCAACCTTATTGATTCCTTTTTGATACAACTGATTGGTGTAAGAATTTTCATCATTTGTGTCAATACGCCTATGTATCGTATCTTCTAATTCATAAACAAATCCTTTATTAGTTTCTTCTCCAAAGCAAGACTTACTTCCTGTATGGCAAGTTGGTCCCTCAGAATTTGCTTTGATTAAAATAGTATCATTATCGCAATCCGTTTTAATGCTTACCACATTTAAGAAGTTTCCCGATGTTTCTCCTTTGGTCCAAAGTCTATTCTTGGTTCTACTAAAAAAACAAACCTTATTTTCTTGTTTGGTTTTTGCTAGCGCTTCCCCATTCATATAACCCAACATCAATACTTGTAGTGTATGATTGTCTTGTACAATGACAGGTACCAAACCATTTCCTTTTTCAAAATCTATATTCATAGCCTTACGGGTATTTCTTGTGTTCTCAAATAATTTTTTAATGCTGGTATAGGAATTTCATTGAAGTGAAAAATGCTGGCAGCAAGGCCTCCAGTTGCATCTGTTTGCTCAAATACTTCTTTGAAATGCTCTTTGATTCCTGCACCTCCAGAAGCAATTACTGGAATGTTGACCACTTCTGAGACTTGTTTGGTGATATCAATTGCAAAACCATTTTTGGTCCCGTCGTTGTTCATAGAAGTCAAAAGAATTTCTCCAGCTCCTAATTGTTCAATCTCTTTGGCCCAATCGATCGTTTTTTTATCAGTCGATGTTCTGCCGCCATGGACAAAAACCTTCCAAGTATCAACTACAAACTTTGTATCAATAGCAACAACCACACATTGACTTCCAAATTCTTGAGCGATTTCTTTGATCAACTCAGGCCTTTTTACTGCTGAAGAGTTGATACTTACTTTATCGGCACCAGCCTTGATTAAATTGCTGACATCTTCAACAGAACTTATGCCACCTCCAACTGTAAAAGGAATATTGACTTCCTTTGCAATTTGCTTGACCAACTCAATCATGGTTTTTCTTTTTTCTACCGTTGCGGTAATATCAAGAAACACCAATTCATCAGCACCCTGCTCAACATAGTTTTTTGCCAACTCAATGGGATCACCAGCATCTTTTATGTCTACAAAATTGACTCCCTTTACAGTGCGACCATTTTGAATATCGAGGCATGGTATGATTCTTCTCTTTAGCATAGTTTCTTTAATTCGTTCAATGTAATTTTCTTTTCATATATCGCTTTCCCAATAATTACTCCTTCACAGCCTATTTCTTTTAATTGGATAAGATCATCAATCGAAGAAACTCCTCCGCTTGCAATCAAACTTACCTTCGTCTCCTTTATGATTTCTTGATAAAGTTGTTCTGAAGCGCCTTGTAGCATACCGTCTTTAGAAATATCTGTGCAGATCACATAAGCAATCCCTTCTTGCTCATACTGTTTGATAAAATCTAGCACATCGATACTAGATGTTTCTAGCCAACCAGTGGTTGCAATTTTTCTGTCTAAACAGTCAGCACCTAAAATGATTTTGTTCTTTCCATATTTTTCAATCCAGCCTTTGAATATGGCTGGTTCCTTAACAGCGATACTTCCTCCAGTTATCTGATTGGCACCACTCTCAAAAGCAATCTTTAGATCTTCGTCTGATTTTAGTCCACCACCAAAATCAACCTTTAGATTTGTGTTGCTGCAAATTTTTTCCAACACCCGGTAATTGACAATGTGTTTTGATTTGGCTCCATCTAAATCTACCACATGCAAATATTCTATGCCGTAATCTTGAAACTCTTTGGCAATCTCCAATGGGTTTTCATTGTAAATCTTTTTTGTGCTATAATCTCCTTTTGTGAGCCTTACACACTTGCCATCTATTATATCTATTGCAGGTACAATTCTCATAGCCCTAAGAAATTTTTCAAAATTTGATTACCGATTCCTGCAGATTTTTCAGGATGAAATTGAGTGGCATAAAAATTATTCTTTTGTAAGCCTGCACTAAAGGTTTTGATGTATTCGCAAGTTGCAATGGTGTTTTCGCATTCTTCTGCATAATAACTATGCACATAATAAACATCATCATCACTATCTATTCCTTGAAATAAATCTCCGCTAAGCTTTGTAAAATTATTCCAACCCATGTGTGGGACTTTTTCTTGAGGGGGAAATAGCTTGACAGTTGTATCAAAAATTCCTAGGCAGTCTGTGTCTCCTTCTTGTGTGTTTTTGCACATAAGCTGAAGACCCAAACAAATTCCCAAGAAGGGTTTAGTGATAGATAAAATCTTAGCATCTAACTTCCGATCTTTTAGATATTTCATGGCTGAACTTGCCTCACCTACACCAGGGAAAATCACCTTATCTGCTGCATCAATTTTTTCTTCATCATCAGTAATTATACTTTCATAGCCCAATCGACTTAAAGCATTCTGTACAGAAAGAATATTGCCTGCATTGTATTTAATAATTGCGATCATATTGTTCCTTTTGTACTTGGAATACTAAAGTTGTCTGTCTTCTTGACAGCCATTTTTATTGCTTTCGCAAATGCCTTAAAAATTGCTTCAATTTTGTGGTGTTCATTTTCTCCCTCAGCTTTTATATTCAGATTGCATTTAGCAGCATCACTAAAGGATTTAAAAAAGTGCATGAACATTTCAGTAGGCATTTCTCCGACCATTTCTCTTTTGAATTTTGCATCCCAAACTAGCCAAGGCCTACCACCAAAATCTATGGCCACTTGTGCCAAACAATCATCCATAGGTAATAGAAAGCCATATCTTTCAATTCCCTTTTTGTTGCCCAATGCTTTCGCAAATGCATCACCTAGTGTAAGAGCTACATCTTCAATAGTGTGATGCTCATCAATTTCCAAATCACCATCTACTTTAATATCCAAGTTTAAGTTTCCATGTTTGGCTATTTGCTCAAGCATATGATCAAAGAAACCAATGCCAGTATTTAGATTTGATTGGCCTTGTCCATCAAGGTTAACTGATATGCCAATGTTTGTCTCTTTTGTTTTTCTAGTGACGGTTGCTTTTCGAGGTTTGCTTTTTAAATACTGATAAATTTCTGCCCAATTGGTAGTTGACAAAACCGCTTCCTTGTTTTGTTCCCCAACAAATATTCCTTTTGCTTGTAAGTTTGTTGCCAATTCAATATCGGTCGCTCTGTCACCTATCACAAAGGAATTGACAAGATCATAATCTCCATAGATATATTGATTGAGTAATCCTGTTCTTGGTTTGCGTGTGGGAGCATTGTCTTCTGGAAAACTTCTATCAATCAAGACCTCTTTGAAGTGCACTCCTTCATTTTCAAACTGTTTGATGATTTTTTCTTGAGCTGGCCAAAAGGTATCCTCCGGAAAGGAGTCTGTACCCAATCCATCTTGGTTGGTTACCATCACCAATTCATAGTCTAGTTCTTTGGCAATTTTGGAAAGCCATTGAAATACTCCGGGGTAAAACTCTAATTTCTCTAGACTGTCTAATTGATAATCTACTGGAGGTTCGATGACCAATGTGCCATCTCTATCAATAAATAATACTTTTTTCATGATAGTGTTTTTAATGCGGCAAGTAATTCGTTGTTTTCATTTTGTCTTCCAATTGTAATTCGCAGACAGTTTTTTATTTGAGTTGTTCTATTTCTAGTTATTATTTTTTTATCAATCAATTCGCCATAAATGCGATCAGCATCATCAACTTTTATTAAGAAAAAGTTTGCATCAGATGGATAAATATTTTTCACCAGATCAATGGTTGACAATTCTTTTTGCAGCCTTGCTTTTTCAGATTTAATTTTTGCAAGGTTATTTTCAAAAGTGTCATAGTCTTCTAGAGCATCAATAGCTGCTTGTTGATTTATTTCACTCACATTGTAAGGTGGCTTTACCTTATT